>VFKN01000021.1 GCA_009885525.1 Anaerolineaceae bacterium
ATATAACCGCGCCCCCATGGTCGGTTGCGGTCCCTTCAACTTCGCGGAATGGGAAGCCGGTTCGTTTGCGCGCTTTGTTGCTAATGACAACTATTGGATGGGCCGCCCCAAATTGGATGAGATTTTCATTCGCTTCGTCCCCGATGATGCCGCGCAAATCGCTGCCCTTAAATCGGGCGAAGGCGACCTTGGCACATTTATTGCTTATTCCGATATTCCCACTTTGGAAGAAGCCAAGGTTCAAATGATTACCGCCTTCTCTGGTTATAACGAAGGTCTCTACGTCAGTATGCATAAGGATCGCCACCCCGCTTTGAAAGATCAGGGCGTGCGCCAGGCGATTGCTTACGCAATTGACCGCGAATCCCTCGCGAAAGACTTGCTACTCGGACGCACGGGCGTTGCCGCAACCTATTGGGATAACATGCCCTTCGTTGACCCAACCATCAAGCCTTATGCGTTTGACCCCGCCAAAGCAAATGAACTGCTCGACGCCGCCGGCTGGAAAGACAGCAATGGTGACGGCACACGCGATAAGGATGGTGTTGAACTCGTCCTCAAGTATGGAACCACCACCCGCGAAATCCGCAAGGAAATTCAGGCGGTCTTCCAGCAACAACTGCTCGCAGTGGGCATTGGCACCGAATTGATCAACGCCGAAAACTTCTTCGATGGTTACGCCGAAGGCGGACCTGCTGCCAAAGGTGAACTTGACCTCATGGAGTATTCCACCTCTGCTCAATATCCTGACCCGCACGTTTCCGAGTGGTATTGCAGCAATATCCCCACCGATGAAACCCCCGATGGCAGCAATTGGCAGGCTGTCTGCGATAAGGATTTGGAAGCCCTCTTCATCAAGGAAAGCTCCCAGGTGGACGCTGCCGCCCGCGAAGCAACCTTCCATGAAATCTCGCGCACGATCTTCGATCAGGCGTATTGGATCGGCATCTACTGGGATCCAGACATTTGGGCAGTCAGCTCACGCTTGACGAATGTCAAACTCTCCGGCGCCACCGCGTTCTACAACATCGCCGAATGGGATATTAAGTAAATCCGTTAATAAAGTAAAATAGCGACAAAGGGGTTCTGTAAATTTTATTCTTACAGAACCCCTCTTTTTATAAAGGAGAATGCATGACAAGATATATCATCCGCCGCTTGTTGCAAGCCATTCCTTTGTTACTTGTGATCAGTTTAATCCTGTTTGTCTTGATGCAAAACGCGACAGATCCGCTCGCCACTATGGGCGGACGTATGCCAACGAAACCCGAAGACCGCGCGCGCCTTACACGCCAGCTTGGGTTGGATAAGCCGATCTATATTCAATATCTATATTGGTTGGTCGGCAACGACTGGGCAAAAGTTGATCTCGACGGTGATGGCGTTGCGGAAACGTCCGGTAAACGTCACGGCGTTTTACGCGGCGATTTCGGCACATCCATCGTTCAAACTGGCAGGCAAGTCACAACGGTTATTTTTGAACGCCTGCCAAATACGTTAATCCTTATGCTCACCGCAGAAGTGGTGATCGTGTTGGGCGCATTATTTGTGGGGATTTATTCCGCGCTGCGCCAGTATTCATTATTCGATAATATTCTTACAGGGATTTTATTCATTGGGTATTCCATGCCCATTTTTTTTGTTGCGCTTGCAACCATGTATATTTTCTCGATCAATTTCCAGCGTTGGGGATTACCGCACCTGCCAACGGTGGGGATGTTCGACCCGCAGGTTGGCAAAACAACCGGCCAGATTATGTTGCACATGGTCCTGCCGGTGTTCAGTATTTCATTCATTAGTTTTGCCGCGTACAGTCGTTACATCCGCAGCACCATGCTCGAAGTGCTGGGACAGGATTACATCCGCACGGCGCGCTCGAAGGGATTGCCCAGACGCGAGATTACCTACATCCACGCGCTGAAGAATGCCTCGCTTCCTATTGTCACCATCGTCGGGCTTGACCTGCCTTTGCTGCTCGGCGGCGCAGTTGTGACGGAGCGCATCTTTGCCTGGCCCGGCATGGGGCGTCTTTTCATTGACGGCATTGATCGCGGCGATACGCCCGTTGTAATGGGCGTCTTGATGTTGATCGCGGTTGCCGTGGTGGTATTTCAAATCATTACCGATATTGTGTATGCGTGGCTCGACCCGCGCATCCGCTTTGATTAAGGCCTTAGCGATGAAATTCTTGCGCTCTGCGAAAAGCAAAGCAATTAAACACAAAGGACACGAAGGTCACAAAGGAAAAACCTTTGTTTTGTATTACTTCGTGTACTCACCTGCACTGCAACAAACGCAGTGCGGCGCAAGTGTTGTGTCCTTCGTGTTTAAATCTTTTTTGTTTAAATTCTTTTGGATTTCGGCTTGTCCGAGTTAGGGAAAATTTATGACAACTTCTGAGAGTCTCCCCAATCAACTGCTTGTCGCGGAAGTGGAATCCCCGCCCTTGACGCTTGCCAACCTGACATGGCGCAGATTTCGGCGTCATAAAATGGCGATCTTTGGCGGCGTCGTTTTGATTCTGTTAACGCTGTATTCATTCGGCGGCGCGTTATTCTTTACGGAAAAATATTCCAACTTCACAGATACAAAACTGCGTTTACAGGCGCCGAGTGCTGCGCATCCTTTTGGCACCGATACTGTTGGACGTGATATTCTCGCGCGCACCGTCTACGGCGGACAGATTTCCATCCTGATCGGGATTACAGCCGCGTCTATGGAAGTGCTGATCGGTATTGTTATCGGCGCGGTCGCGGGTTACTTCGGCGGAAAAATAGACAGCATTCTGATGCGCTTCACAGAAGCCATGCTCAACATGCCGCAACTACTACTATTGATCGTGATGTCGAAATTCTTTTCAGGGCAGGTACCCAACATCAATGTTTTTGGGCGCGTTCTCAGCGGAAGCGTAATCGTCATCATCTTTATCATCGGTTTGACCAGCTGGCCCTATCTCGCGCGTATTGTCCGCGCGGAATTTTTATCGATCAAGGAACGCGAATTTGTTCTCGCTGCGCGCGCCACTGGCACGCCAGCTTGGGAGATTATCTTCAAACATATCCTTCCCAACAGCATCGCGCCGATTGTCGTCTCTGCCACGTTGGGCGTGGCGGGCGCAATTTCTCTGGAGGCGTACGTCAGTTTCCTCGGCATGGGAGTCCGCGCGCCGACTGCTACGTGGGGCAACATGCTGGAGAACGCGTATCGTTATATTGAAACGGCATATTGGCTGTGGCTTTTCCCCGGCTTGTTGATCGTCCTGATTACTTTGAGTATTAATTTCCTTGGCGATGGTTTGCGCGACGCGCTCGATCCTCGCAGCCGGACGGTGTAACCGATGAGTGAATCAAAACACACTTTTCTGCAAGTCAACGATCTAAAGACTCGCTTTCACACACCCGAAGGAACTGTGTATGCAGTTAACGGCGTTTCGTTTTCATTGAAAGAAGGCGAGACTCTGGCCGTCGTTGGCGAGAGTGGCTGCGGAAAATCAGTGACGATGATGTCCATCCTGCGCCTGATTGCCATCCCGCCCGGT
This sequence comes from Anaerolineaceae bacterium, assembly GCA_009885525.1. GTDB lineage: Bacteria > Chloroflexota > Anaerolineae > Anaerolineales > Villigracilaceae > Villigracilis. Next base: position 3,539 of record VFKN01000021.1, read on the forward strand.
GAAATTGTCAGCGGCGAAGTGATCTACCGCGATGACGATCTGCTTAAGTTGAGCGAATCTGAAATGGAACATATCCGCGGCAGGGAAATCGCGATGATTTTCCAGGACCCGATGACCAGCCTCAACCCGGTGTTGACCGTTGGCCGCCAGTTGACCGAAACGCTGCGCACGCATACGCCTATGACTCCCGAACAATGCCGCGAACGCGCCGTCACCCTGCTCGATTGGGTCGGCATTCCCGATGCCGCGAATCGACTCTATGAATATCCGCATCAATTTTCGGGCGGAATGCGCCAACGTGTGATGATCGCGATGGCGCTGGCTTGCACGCCCAGCCTCTTGATCGCAGATGAGCCAACCACCGCTTTGGATGTCACCATTCAGGCGCAGATCATTGAACTGGTCAAACGCTTGAAGCAGGATGTCGGCATGGCGATGATCTGGATCACGCACGATCTCGGCGTTGTCGCCGGCATGGCTGACCGTGTGATCGTGATGTATGCCGGTTTCATCGTTGAAGAATCTGAAGTGGATGATCTTTACGAGAATCCGCGCCATCCTTATACGATAGCGCTGCTACAAGCCCTTCCGCGCGCAGACCGCCGCCGCGAAAAGAATCTCAAATCCATTCAGGGTGCGCCGCCGAATATGTTAACTGAACCGGTTGGATGTCCCTTCGCGCCGCGCTGCGAATTCGTTAAGGAAATTTGCATCCGCGAAAATCCGCTGTTGGAAATTGTTGACGGCAAACACAAATCCGCTTGCTGGGTGGATGTGAAGACAGGAGGCTTGCGATGACTGAGCCGTTGGTGCGTGTTGAAAATTTAGTCAAGCATTTCCCGATCAAAAGCGGAATTATTTTTGACCGCGTTGTTGGCGCAGTCCGTGCGGTGGATGGGATTTCGTTCACCATTCAAAAAGGCGAGACGCTTGGTTTGGTCGGTGAGAGCGGCTGCGGCAAGACAACCGCCGGGCGCACGTTGTTGGGATTGTATTCCGCAACTTCGGGCAAGTCGGTGATTGATAATCACAGTGTATATGAAGCAAAGGGCGCAGAGATGATGCGTGTTCGCCGCAAAGCGCAGATGATCTTTCAAGACCCGTATGCTTCGCTCAATCCGCGCTGGACGGTGAACTCGATTGTGAGCGAGCCTTTGCGTGTTCACAAGTTGATGGCAAGTCAACAGGAGCGTAATGCGCGCGTAAAAGACCTGCTTGAATTAGTCGGATTGAATGTGCGCCATACGAATCGTTTTCCGCACGAGTTTTCAGGCGGGCAACGCCAGCGCATTGGTATTGCGCGCGCGCTTGCATCTGATCCGCTGTTTATCGTGTGCGATGAGCCGATCTCCGCGCTGGATGTATCCATTCAGGCGCAGGTAGTGAACCTGCTTGAAAAATTGCAGGATCAACTTGGGTTGACTTATCTTTTTGTCGCGCA
>VFKN01000052.1 GCA_009885525.1 Anaerolineaceae bacterium
CAAATTCGCATCAAATCCCGAAGGGATGACATGGCTTGTGACATGTTTGTGCTCAAAACCATGCCACCCCTTCGGGGTTAAATTTAATTTTGCTTTCTTTCTATAATCATTTCACTCCTTCGGAGTTATTTCCGATAACGTCTCTTGTATTCCGCGAGACGATCCTGCCGAACTTTGAATTGAAAACCGACACGTTTCATTGCATCACTTCCTCGTTATTAACTCACCTTACACACTTTGTTCACCCTCATCCCCAGCCCTTCCCCCGATGAGGATGAGGGTGTGTGTCCATGCCGTCGTTGACAACTTTTGCGTAGACACAATTTTCACGTCAGTTATACATCAAAGCCATTTAATAGTATAAATGTGGAACGGACAGTCAGAAAGCAAATATCCTGTTTCAGTGAAATTACAAAAGGAGCAACCATGAAAATCTTAATCGCCGCAGATATGGAAGGAATCACAGGGGTTGTATCTTGGGATCAGGTTAACCCCAACCATCCCGAATATTCCCGCTTTCGCAAGTTGATGACCGCGGATGTAAATGCCGCCATTCGCGGAGCGTTCGCGGAAGGCGCGACATCGGTCGCTGTGACGGATGGTCACAACAACGGGCGGAATATTCTCATCGAGGAGTTGGATTCGCGTGCCACACTTAATTCCGGTTCGCCTTCGCGCCTTTCGATGGTGCATGGCGTGGATGAGAACGTAGACGGCGTGATGTATGTCGGCTATCACGGACGCATGGGCGCAACCAACGCGATTCTCGATCACACCTGGTCGGATGAACGCCTTTCGGGATTATGGATTAATGACAGAGCATTCGGCGAATCAGGTTTGAACGGTGCGGTCTGCGGTCATTTCGATGCTCCGATCATCATGGCGTCGGGCGATCAAACTCTGTGCGCCGAAGTCCGCGACTTCTTCGGCGCGGAGATTGAAACCGCGCAGGTGAAGAAAGCCGCGAGCCGCATGTCTGCGGAATGTTTGCCGCCTGCAGTGACATCAAAATTGATCGAAGAGGCTGCCATGCGCGCGATGAAAAAACTCAAGGACAAGCAAGCGCCCAAGCCTTTCAAAGTCTCTGCGCCGATCACGATGACAATTGAATTTGGGCAATCAGATATGGCGGATAAAGCCGCCCTGATGCCTCACGCAAAACGAACGACGGATCGCCGTGTTGAATATGTGGCGGATGATATGGTGACTATTTATCTAGCGTTCCGCGCCATGCTCTCACTGGCAAGATAGAAAAAATATAACAACTGCTTTGCATAAGATGAGTTAACTGGTTTAAAAACTGACAGCCCCGTGGGGCTGTTTTTGCTTTCATTGGAATGTTAATTTCAAACGGCTCTCCCGTTTCTGGCTGGATGGATTTTTGTTCTTTCACAGCTGACAAGTTGATCTCGATCCAGGTGGGATGGGTTGCGGTCATTTGATAAATTATAATCACGAACCTATGTCCGAACTCACCATCGAAAATATTCGCCTGCCATACAGCGTTCCTTATTACGCACAGATTGCCAGCCCCGAGTTGGCTGAATCCATTTTTGTAGATGGAATGGATCCCGCGCTCGATCCGCGTTGGGCGGAAAGCGGAGCGGAAACTCCGCAGGAATATGCCTATTGGGTCGAACGTGCTTGCGGAGTGGCGTGCCTGAAAATGTGCATCGAGGCTGCGGGAGGACCGGCACGCTCGCTGGTGGATTGGGCGCGGCAGGGACTGGAACGCGGCGGCTATTTGATCCGCCACAACGAAGCGGATGGCAGCATCCACGAGGTGGGCTGGGTGCATCGCGCGCTGGTCGAAATGGCGCAGGAAAACGGCTTGGCAGCGGAAGCGCTGCCCGCGAATCCGGAAGAAATTCCCGCGTATTTGCGGCAGGGGAAAATGGTGATTGCTTCTGTTTCGTATCAAGCCGGGGATGACCGCCTGGAGATTACCCATCGCGGCGGACATCTCATGGTCGTGATTGGCGCGGAATGTATCGATGGAAATCCACAGGCTTTCTATGTGAACAACCCATCCGGGCGGCGCGCTGAACTTCAAACTGGCGCGCGTCTTCCGCTGGAACGTTTTGCCGCCGCCTATAGCGGGCGCATCATCGTGATGGGAAATATCCAAAAGGTGTAATGGTCAGGAAAGGATTGCACACTTTTTTGAACCGCAGAGACATGGAAACACTGAGAAAATAGAGGAAAAACTCCGTGCCTCTGTGCCTCAGTGGTAAAAGTTCTGTTCAACCGTTGCTTGATGAATACAGAAATATCCAAAAGGGGTAATGCCCAACGAATTGGAGAATCAAACTTACTTAACTCACCTTACGTAGTGTCGTTCTGAGCGAAGCGAAGAACCTCTACGATTATCTCAGAGACCCTTCGCTGTCGCTCAGGGTGACACCAAAAGATTCAACGTGCGTAAGGTGAGTTACTTAACATCAATAATGGATAAGGAATTTTGAGGATGTTGTATTTGACCTCATAGCAAAAAAAAGCGGATGGAGTTTTCACTCCATCCGCTTTTGATTATCTATCTGCGTCCGCCGCGATCCCCGCCACCGGGGCGTCCGCCCCGATCACCGCCGCGACCACCACGGTCTCCGCCGCGCGCGCCGCCACTTCCACCACGCCCGCCCTTATCTTTCTCGCGTGCTTCTTCAGCCGACCAGCCTTCGAGCACAGCCTGGCGCGACAAACGGATCTTGCCTTGCGGGTCAACATCGGTGACCATCACGGTCAACTCGTCACCCATCGCGCAAACATCCTCGACAGAGTTCACGCGCTCACTGGCAAGTTGCGAGATATGCACAAGACCATCCACGCCGGGGAGCAAATTGACAAACGCGCCAAATGCCTCGATGCGAACAACCTTGCCGGTGTAAATATTTCCGATCATGACGGACTCGCTCAACGACTCAACGCGTTCCTGCGCGATCTTCGCGCCGACACTGTCGGTCGAGGCGATGTAAACGGTGCCGTCTTCCTGAATGTCGATCTTGGTGTGAGTCTCTTCCTGCAATGCGCGGATATTCTTTCCGCCGGGACCGATCAACGCGCCGATCTTATCAATCGGAATTCTGACGGTGATGATACGCGGGGCATGCGGTTTTAATTCCGCGCGCGCTTCGGGCAACGCTTCGAGCATCTTTTCCATGATGGACATGCGCGCGACATTTGCCTGCGCGAGTGCTTCCTTCATCATCTGTGTGCTCAAGCCGGTAATCTTGATGTCCATTTGCAAAGCGGTGATGCCTTCGGCAGTGCCAGCCACTTTGAAATCCATATCGCCGAGGTGATCTTCGGTGCCTTGAATGTCGGTGAGGATTTGATAACGACCGGTCGCATCGGTGATGAGTCCCATCGCCACGCCGGATACCGGAGCCTTGATCGGCACGCCCGCATCCATCAACGCGAGAGTCGAACCGCAGACCGATCCCATGGAGGTCGAGCCGTTTGAGGACAAAGCCTCGGACACAACGCGGATCGCATACGGGAATGATTCTGGCGCCGGGAGAACGGGCTCAAGCGCGCGTTCCGCGAGCGCGCCGTGACCGACCTCGCGTCGGCTCTGACCGCGCAGCATCTTCACCTCGCCCGTGGAGAAAGGCGGGAAGCTGTAATGATGCATGTAGCGTTTTTCTTTGACCGGGGAAAGGTTATCGAGTTCCTGCGCTTCGCCCAAAGTGCCGAGCGTTGCGAAAGACAAGACCTGAGTCTCGCCGCGTGTGAACAAGCCTGTGCCGTGCGCGCGCGGAGAAAGGCCAACCTCGCACCAGATCGGGCGAATTTCGGTGGGGGTGCGTCCATCGGGACGTTTTCCCATGCTTAAAATTCTTTCGCGCACAATCTTATGTTCGGCTTCACTGAACGCGGATTTGACATCTTTTTGTGTCGGCGCAGTTGCATCGCCTTCCACGCAGAATTGAGCGACCATTGCGGCTTGTAATTCATCCATGCCGCCGTAGAATTCAACTTTGCTCAATGGTTTATCAAGCAATTCATTCATGCGTTGATTGACCGCTTCAAAGACTTTCTTCTGTAATTCTTCATTCGCAGTTTCGATGAAGGCTTCACGCTTGGTCTTGCCAATTTCAGCCTGCATTTGCAATTGCAATTCAATAATCGGCTGAATGGATTTGTGTCCAAGTTCAAGTGCAGCAACCATCACATCTTCAGGGATTTCGTTCGCGCCGCACTCCACCATGAGGATCGCGTCTTTTGTGCCGGCGAGTCTCAGGTCAAGGTCGGATGCTTCGATTTCGGCGAAGGTCGGGTTGATGACGAATTCGCCATTCACGCGTCCCACGCGCACCGCGCCGACAGGTCCACCCCAGGGAATATCCGAGATCATGATCGCAGCCGAAGCCGCGTTGATCGCGAGAATATCCAGCGGGTTTTCTCCATCCGCAGAAAAGGTGTACATGATGATCTGCACTTCGTTGCGCATGCCGTGTTGAAACAGCGGGCGCAGCGGGCGATCAGTCAGACGCGAGACGAGGATCGAATCAGTGGAAGCGCGTCCCTCTCGTCGGAAGAATGAACCGGGGATTTTTCCTCCGGCGTACATGCGCTCTTCAAAATCCACAGACAGCGGGAAGAAGTCAATGCCTTCGCGCACGCCGCCCATGGTTGCAGCAGCGAACACGATCGATTCGCCTGTGCCAAAAGTGACCGCGCCGCCTGCCTGGGCAGCCAATGTGCCGGTCTCAAAAGTGTGGACGCGCGTTCCAACAGTCGTTGAATAACGTTTTAATTCGGGTTTCATAAATTGTCTCCTGTTAGGACAAGTCTTAAGACTTGTCCAACGATTTTCCCGCCAGTGGGTCAGGGACTGAAGAGTGGGAACAACCATGTTGTTCGCGCTATTCAATTCCTGACTGCGGGTGCTGATTAAAAAGACCCTAAAAGTCTCGCGACCTTTAGGGTCTAACAAACAAACTTACTTGCGGCGGAGGTTCAAGCGTTCGGTTACGCTTAAGTAGTTCTTGTAATTGCTTGAGCGCAAGTACGTGAGCAAGCGGCGGCGTTGGCCGACCATCTTGAGCAATCCACGGCGGCAGGATTGATCCTGCTTGTTGCTTCGCAGATGCTCGGTGAGTTGAGTAATGCGATTGGTCAGGATGGCGATTTGCACTTCTGGCGAACCGGTATCCTTCTCGTGACGATGAAAATCATCAATAGCCTTGGTCTTAATTTCTTTTGAGAGTGGCATGACGTGTGCTTCCTTTCTTAGTAAGATAATGCAGGTCTCCATGTCCACAGCGTTATCCTCTAAAGAGAATTTACCGTAGGGCAGGACCAGTCAAGACAAAAATTATACCAGATTAACCACTGCCAACTAAATATCGAGGTTGCGGACGCTTTTGGCGTGCGTCTGGATGAACTTCTTACGCGGGTCGACCGCGTCACCCATGAGCATATCGAAGGTGCGGTCGGCTTCGGCGGCATCCTCCACCGCGACGAGCAGCAGTGTCCGATTTTCGGGATTCATCGTCGTCTCCCAAAGTTGATCGGGATTCATTTCACCGAGACCTTTGTAGCGCTGAATCCCAACTTTGTCGCCGCCGCCCAAATCCTTGAGCGCCTTATCTTTCTCTTTATCGCTATAAACATAGCGGACTTGATTCTTATACGCCATACGATAAAGCGGCGGCTGGGCAATATAAAGATGGCCGTCATCGATCAACTTCGACATATAACGGAAGAAGAACGTCAGCAGCAAGGTGCGGATATGGCTGCCGTCCACGTCGGCATCGGTCATGATGATCACGCGTCCGTAGCGCAAACCTTCCACATCGAAGTTGTCGCCGACGCCCGTTCCCAATGCGGAGATGAGCGAACGGACTTCGTTGTTGCCTAGAATTTTGTCGAGGCGCGCGCGTTCGGTGTTGAGAATTTTTCCGCGCAGCGGAAGAATCGCCTGAAAGTGACGGTCGCGTCCCTGCTTTGCGCTGTTATGAACGAAGATTCCGCTGGCAAGGGCGAAGTTATGCGTATGAGGAATTTCAATATCATAAACATCCACGCGCTCACGCAATGTCTCAACAGATACAACTTTGTGGTTGTAATTTACAACGGCTTCAAGAGCCATATTTTCGTTACCGTCAAAATAACGCTCACAGAATGAGTCAAAGCGCAATAAAGATTTATCGCGAGTCTGTAGCCGATGGTTCTGATACGCTTCAAGATCAATTTGACCATTTGCCGCTTCAAATATTTTCAAAGAAGTAATAGTCTTGCGATAATAAGTTTCGGTCAAAGCGACTGTGCGTTTCTGCCTAAACTCTGGCGTCCATTGTTCATGCGTCTTCTCCCGCCGCCAGGCAAGTAATTCTTCATCCTGCCATTGTTGTTGGGCAACCGCCGAAAGAGATTTGCGCGCTTCAGGATGTTCGACATAAAACTGGCGCGTATGTTCCGATTGTTGTTGACGATGTGAATCGTCGCCCCAATATTCTTGTTGGGCTTTATCAAGTTGCGCCGCGTTTTGATTACGATACTCTTCATTAGTCTCGTAAAACTCGCGCCATTTCGTCCCCATATATTCTTTATACTCTTCGTCTGCCCATTGCGACTTGGCATTATCAGATAACATTTGGCGAGTTTCTGGCTGTTTCATTCTCTCGCTCATTTTGGAACGGAATCCAAAAGTTTGCTTAAGTATGCGCAGTTTTTCAAATACATCAGGGCGATGTAATGTTTTTGAAATATGTTTACGGTGTAACGCCAAATGTTCTTCCGAAGGAAGGCGTTGAATATTGGTGGGGTTATTATTGCGTTTATTGAAATCAACATGGTGGCAATGATCGCCATCCGACTCGGAATACGTGCCTTGCCAGCGGTTATACCAATCCGCTATAACATGCGTAAACAGCCAACTCTCTGAACGTGGATCCCACACCATTTCATATCCGTTAATAGTAATTCCAGATTCGCTTGTATCAGAAAGTTTTCGATACAAAGGCATCATTGAATCACTCGCCTGCAAATCGACAGCCTGTTTATATTCGCCATTGCGTAACATGAAACGATGATCGGGTGTGCAGATGATTGCTTCGCCGTTATCTAATGTAACTTTGACAACTTCCGTGTTTTGTTTTGTGCGGCGGGCATTGATAACACGTTCAATTCCAATCTTTCCGTCATTGCGGATGGTATAGCAGAAGTGTTCAATACCTTTTGCCTGTTCTGAAACAATTTCTTTGAAACTAAGCGCGCGTCCATCCGCAAGCGCAACCAAAGTATTACCGTCAAAGCACCCACCCGCACTGTCACCTTCGACGATATACAACTCGGTCTTGGATGAATCGCGCTCGGAGCAATCCGCTAACTTACCGGGCAGAGTCAATGACTCCAGCGCGGATTTGCGGATGACGAGATCGCGCGCCTTACGCGCTGCATCACGCGCGCGCGCGGATGTGAGGCACTTCGCAATAATCGCTTTCGCGGCTTGCGGATTCTCTTCGAGGAAAGTGAGGAAGGCTTCCCCCACGACCTGCGTCGCGTAGGTCTGCACTTCGGGATTCATCAATTTAACTTTGGTCTGCGACTCAAACTGCGGGTTCGGATGTTTCACCGAAACGATCGCGGTCAAACCTTCACGGGTGTCATCGCCTGAGAAGTTCGGGTCGGCATCTTTGAGCAAACCATTCTTGCGCGCATAATCGTTGACCACGCGAGTCAATGAAGAACGCAAACCGGTGAGATGCGTACCGCCGTCAATGGTGTTGATCGTGTTCGCAAATGAATAAACGGACTCGGTATAAGCATCCGTATATTGGATCGCGGCCTCGACGCCGATGCCTTCGATTTCTTTTTCAACGTATACAACCGAATGTAAATTTTCACGATTGCGGTTGAGATAGCGCACAAATGAAGTAATGCCGCCTTCAAAATAGAAGGTCATCTCGCGTTCATTGCGCTCATCCAAAAAGCGGATCGTCACGCCGCGCGTCACGAAAGCCATTTCGCGGAAGCGCTGCACGAGCGTATCGAAACGGAAATCAATATCTTCCGTGAAGATCACTTTGTCGAATTTGAAAGTCTGCTTGGTGCCGGTTTCATCCTTCACCTTGCCGATCTGTTTAATCGGACCTTGCGGCACGCCGCGCTTATATTCCTGACGCCACAATTTGCCGTCGCGTTTGATTTCGGTGTGCGTCCACTCGGAAAGCGCGTTCACGGCGCTGATACCCACGCCATGCAAACCGCCCGAGACTTTATATCCGCCGCCGCCAAATTTACCGCCCGCGCCGATCACGGTCATGACCACGTCCACGGTTTCCATCGGCTTGCCGTTTGCATCCTTCTTCGAAGGATGCGGGCCGACCGGAATACCGCGGCCATTATCCTCAACAGTTACGCTGCTGTCGGCATGGATGATGATATTGATCGTTGTGCAGAAGCCAGCCAGCGCTTCATCGATTGCGTTATCGACAACTTCATAAACAAGGTGGTGCAAAGCCTTAATATCCGTACCGCCCACATACATACCGGGGCGTTTACGCACATGCTCGATACCTTCGAGAGCTTGAATTGAACTTACATCATAATTATTATTTTCAGCCACAAAAACCTCCAAACTATATTTACTTATCTACATGTTTACTTTTTTACTTACCCGAAATCGCTCAATTGCAGCCTGTAACCAGATCGTCATATCGCGATAATAAATAAAGCTGCTTGCCAATAAAGCTGTAGTAACGAACGAATGTCCAAAAATACCGATCAGCGTCATCCATGAATTTTTCGGCGGGATGTTCCACAGATAATTCAAACCGAACGCGAGCAGGAATACCGTCAACACGAACATGCTGCTGGTTGGGAGCGTGAAGCGCATCATCTGTAAACTGCTTAACATGGAGGTGAATACATTTTGTCTTTTAACAAAAACGCCATGCGACCAAAAGAACAAAGGCACGATCACCCACATGGATGCAATGCTAAAGAACAAAACCAAAAGGTTGGCAAGCGCCTGACTAAACTGGATCACCACCGCCAGCACCAACACGAGCGGAATAGTAATTATCGTAATGAGAATTCCCCATAAGATCGAGAGAAATATCGTTTGAATAATCGCGCGTGGAGCGCCGACAAATTGGGCATCGTTATCAATCGTCAGTCGTGCCACGGTGCGGAAGTACAATCCGCCGCCGATCCACCCGATCAGGTTGAGGAGCAGTATCCAACCGAATAAACTAAACGCGCCGACCTGTAAAATGGTGGGCGTTCCAAGCGGGGTTTGAGATTCCTGCGGGAATGACAAACTCGAAATCCCGATCGGAATGGTGTGCAGCAGCCAAAACAGGTTAATATTCGGTATTGTCGTTGTGTACCAATCCAGCGCGCGTTGAATATCCGCGGGGGAGATACCACCGCTTTTCCAAATCGCAACCGCATCATTTTTGACAGAATCAAATAACGCGTCCATACGCAGACGCGGGCCAAGCCACATGAACAAGTTCAGCAGCAACGGGAAAATGATCGCCGTGATATGCATGGCGATGGCGTCAAAGCCTGCTTTAATGGAATTGATAATGCCTGGCGGGGGAGGCAGATTTTCTTCACGAGAGACTTCCATAACAGGTTGATTCTACCATACCCCTGCTTGCACTCATACGCCCTCACAGGTACAATCTTCACATGCAAGCGAACCGTTCCTACCTGCCATCGGCCGACCGCGTGGGCGTTTTAATAGCGTCTGTTTTATTGGCATTTGCGCTAACGCGATTGATCCACTCCCCGCGTTTAACATTGACCATCGCCCTGCCGGGCTTTTATTTCGCCTATCCGCTCACCCTCAGCACAGGCATGACCATCCTCGCAGCGGCGCTCAGCGCAACGGGGATGAACTGGCTGATCAGCGACTCATTTGACAAAAAGCCCAGCATCGAACATCTTATGCTGCCGACGTTGACCACCTTTGTTCTCGGCGCATTTTTGACATTACTCCCCAATGAGACAGCATGGTCAGTCGGGCTGGCCTTTAGCGCGGTTTTGCTCGGGGGTGTTTTTCTTGCGGAACACATCACCATCGATCCTTCCGCGCCGATGTATGGATTCGCGCGCGCCGGATTAACCGCCCTCGCTTATGCCCTCTTCCTGATTACTGCAACCGCACTGCGCTTCTCTGGCATGCGAATGTTTTTACTCGTCCCGATTATTTTCCTCGTCTCGGGGTTGATCAGCCTGCGCATCCTGCACCTCGATGGCACTGACCGCTGGGATTTCCCCTGGGCGATCGGCATCGGCATTGTATGTATGCAGATCGGCGCGGGCCTGCATTACTGGCAATTAACGCCCCTGCAATTTGGGATCGCGCTCACAGGCCCCATCTACGCGCTGACCGTTTTATGTGTCAACCTGACAGAGAATATTCCTGTGCGCCGCGCCGCGATTGGCCCTTCAATCATCGTTGGGCTGGCATGGATTTCGGCAATATTCCTACGTTGATGAATTCCCTTACATTCACAAAAGAACAAATTGAAGAAATGATCGCGCACGTGGATGCGCTTGCGCCCTTGGAAGCGTGCGGACTTTTGGCGGGAAAAAATTCGAGCGTGGAAAAAGTTTTGACGGTGACCAATCAAGCCCGCAGCAAGGTGCGTTACGCGATGGATCCCATCGAGCAGTTGAATGCTTTCGAGTGGATAGAAACCAGCGGGCTGGAAATTCTCGGCATCTTCCATTCGCATCCTGCAGGACCTGAAATAGTCTCGCCCACCGATATTGCGGAGGCGCGCTATCCGGTTGTGTACGTGGTGCTTTCCTGCGCAAAAAATTCATGGCGCGCGCGCGGATTTTGGATTGAGAACGGGAATTTCAGCGAAGTAGAATTACAGGTCGTATAACTGTCCATTCGCTGAAAATTTTTTGAAATCATGAATTTGCTGATAAGCTTGGTGGATGACCACTGAGTCGATAATCACATCTGAACGTGTTGACGATTTTCCGCTATTA
>VFKN01000130.1 GCA_009885525.1 Anaerolineaceae bacterium
CCGTACAGTTGAATCACTTGCACAGGAACTAAATGCTGACCCGCGCAAATTGAGTTACTACAACGATATTGCCCCGGGCGAACAATTACAACCCGGTGACTGGCTGCTGGTTCCCCGCACCAGATCTTCTGCGTTATGGCGCTCTGCTTACCTGAACCCTAACACCTCCCGTGCATAAATTGTGTGCTTTATAGTTGGGTAATATGAACAATGCAGTTCCCGTTAACCCTATCTGCCCATTTCTGGGCCTGGAAAGTGACGCCGATTCGTCCCAGGCGTTTGCATCCAATTTAAACTATTGTCACCACACCAATCCAATCGGCGCGGTGACAATAGGCCATCAGACGGAATTTTGTCTAAGCAGAAAACATCGTGAATGTCCGGTATTCCTGCGCAAAGAGGCCGGATCATTACCGCGCCATTTACGTACCGCCAGCCGCACCAAGAAAACCCGTCGAATTTCCCCAGGCAGTATCATCGCCAGCATCATTACCTTGATATTGATATTTATGCTGGGATGGCAATTCTTCGCACAAACAAAATCATCTCCGGTCAAAACAGAGTCTCCCGCTTATAACGCGCCCAGCCTGTCAACCGAAACATTCACTCCTATACCCTCCATCACCACCGCCACTCCTTTACCCCCCACCGCAATCAGTACACCCACACTGCACATCCCTTTCTTTGGGAGCGTCACAGTCACCAGCTCGCTCACCTTAACGCCCAGCGTCACTGCAACTCAATTCGTATCCAGACATCAATTGGATGTGGAGATCGGAACAGACCGTAAATTTATCATCCACAGGCTAGCAAAGGGAGAAAGCCTTGACCCGCACGTATTGCAATACAACACCAGCATAGAAGCGGTCAAAGCCATTAACTATGATCTGTATCTCACCAACCCCGTAAGACGGGATACGCTGATCGTCTTCCCGCTCAACTTCACGAATGTCTCCGGGCTGCATGTACTTGACGTCTATCAAGTGCTGGAAGTTAGATACAATGTTAACTCTGAACTAGGCATTAATTTTCGAGGAATTAACTACGAAGATCTGGTGCTGTATCTGCGCGATCATATCGACCTGGGCGATTTCAAATACTACAACGGCATCACCGAGCCGGGCGACCGACCGCTCATTGGTGATTATTTTCTAATTCCGCAGAAACGGCGTGTGCCTTAAATCCATGTTACGAAAAACCCCTGCACTTATTCTGATTATATTAATCATCGCCAGATGTCAAAGCGGAAATGCGACTCTGCCCACAGAGAAATCGCCCGCCATTTTTCCAGCCCCCAGCATGACCGCGACCCTGCCCCCATCCACGGCTACGAGTATGATCAACCCCTCCATTTTTTATGCCAGCCCGACGGCGACTTCCACCTTCACGTCGCCACTCGCAGCGACGCTTACATTCACACCGACGCCGCTCCCCACCAGCATCCTCAACAAGCGCGGGCTTGATATTCCCATCGGCGATTATTATAAATTTGTCATTTACAAAACCAAAGGCGGAGAACGACTGGAAGAGTTTGCTGAAAAATACAACACCAGCGCCGAAGCCATCCTCATGATCAACTACCGCCTCACCAATCCCGTTTGGTCAGATATATTGTTCGTCATTCCGGTCGGATTCTCAAACGTGGAAAAGTTGCCCATTTTTGTAGTGTATCAAATCAAAGGGGATGATCGTGGAACTTCATGGGATATGCTTGCGGCACTCTTAAGAGTCAACCCGGTAGACCTGAAATACTACAACGGAGTGATAGCCGCAGGAGATCGTCCATTGGTCGGCGATCTGATCCTCGTGCCATGGCCCAGACAGGCTCAAAAAGTGCGCCAGGATGAAGCGGGAAAATAAATCACAGCATGACTATCAACACCCAGTCTCTCAGCGTTCTCCTTTCTGAAGATCAAAATATAAATTCGGATTCCTTTTCAAGCGGAGACTGGAAAAATCTGGCGGAGAATGCGCAAATAGAGGGCGTTGCTCCGCTCGCTTATTGGAATCTTTCCAGGTCGGGAAAAATATCCGCGCTGCCGCAATCCAGCCAGCAGGCTTTACGCGCCGCGTATGCTCAAACATGGAAACAAAATCTGGATATTTTCAACGAGCTTGAAATCCTCGCACGTGAATTTTCCCGCGCAAATATTCCCGTTGTCCTGTTGAAAGGCGCGTGCTTCGCATTGACCATTTATCCCGATATCGGGCTGCGCCCGATGGGCGACCTTGACCTGCTTGTACCCCTCACGAAATTGAATGAAGCGGTTAAGATTGCCAAAACACTCGGCTATGTAGATGCCAAGCCCGAAGCGGCTCCCGGTTTAAGGGAGTTGCTTAACCACGAAATTTGTTTGCAAAAAACAGGCGCGCGTTCCATCACACTTGAAATCCATAAAAGCCTGATCGCCGACAAGACCTTTAAATATTCCGTACCTATAGACTGGTTTTGGACTCAAACAGAGCCGCTGAACAACGCGCGCTTTCCCAGCCTGTTAATGTTAACTCCGACTGCGCAGGTGCTTTATGCCGCAGCACATGCCATGCTGCAGCACGGCGGCAGGATCGCTCCACTACGCTGGTTTGTTGACCTTGACCGGCTGATCCGTTTTTATGGGCAGCGCATGGATTGGGATTTGCTGCTTTCACAAGCCGGGGTTTTCGAGTGGAGTTCCGCGCTGGATGCCGCCCTTGCGCAAACGCGGATGTACTTCGATACGCCCATTCCCGCTTCCGTCCGCGCTAAATTATCCGCATACAATGACCGGCATAAAGACCTGGTCGAATACTTAAAGAACAAACCCATCACGCACACACAGGAAGAGCATCAAAAACTGATGAGCCTGAACACTTACGGAAAGATACGTCTGCTGCTGGCGCTGATCATCCCCAGCCCGGCGTATATGCGCTGGCGCTACGATTTAAAAACATCGCGGGCATTGCTGATTTATTATCCAATTCGCTGGTGGGGAATTTTAAAAGACGGGGTGAATACCGTAATAAAGTTTATCAGGTCGTAAAGAATTACTTTCTTCGGCAGGCTGCCCACATCCTTATATGCCAATCTGAAAGTAACGTTTTTTAGATACGTTATAACGGCCGTGATATAGATTTTTCCTGCCCCTGTCGTTGGCGTGTCTGGTTGATGTAATCTTTTACCAGTTGCGGCGGGTGCGGCTGCGACCCGCCCATGATGAGATATCCGGGCGCCCAAAAATCAGAGGCTGTATTTTCCTTTTTAAAACGGGGAAACTCATCGAATATTTTTTCCGAAGTTTGCTGACGGATAACACGCATCAAATAACCGGGCGATGTATTCGGCTGCACATTCACAACCCATTGTAAATAATCGGGGCGGACTGCGAGAAATTCCAAACGCCAGCCGAAGGCAATGCAAATATTCGGCAGCCATTCATCGAGCCGATCCGACAGATCGCCTGCGATGTAGTGGGTTGAAAAGCGCGGCACAAGCAGACATGCGTATGCAAGATGATACATCCCCGCTGAGGCCGGTTCAATCACCAATTTACGTGCCGCTTCTGTAGTTGGGCTTTCACGTGTGACATCTGTGGAATTTGAAGGGGCTGCAACGGGAGTGGCTGGCCGTCTCTCTTTGACCACACTTTCGCGAGTGACTGCCATATCAGCGGCAACAGGAGGAGAAATCGGGGTGGCAGTGCGTGGCTGCGCGTGCGATGGAGCCGTAACCTCAACCTTGTCCAACCCGGCTTGGGGTTGAAGGTCCACGTTTGCAGATTTGGCAGGCCGTATAGGTTCGCGCCGGGCAACGGGAGTCAAGCGAATGGCGGGAGATGATTCCCGGTTGAAGACGGAAGCATCCGAGAGTAGTTCAGAGACGCGCGTCTCGTTGGGGTCAAATTGTATTTTTTGCGGCTTCTTGCGCGGCGCATCCACTTCACGGCTAGGATTGGGCGCGGGAATATCAGTGAGGATATTTGAGATCGGCGGGATATTTTCCTGCTTAATGTTCTCTTCTTCGATTACATATTCACCCGTGATATCCTGCGCGGGTTTGGAAGGTTTCGGGAGTTCAAAGTTATCCAGGTCTGAAACCAGCTGGCTGGCTTGATTGCGAATTGTGCTAAAGGGAGTTTCGGCATCGAACACGAGCGCAAGCACGGTATCCGCAGCGAGGCGCGTGGCGTACAA
The DNA here is from genome assembly GCA_009885525.1 of Anaerolineaceae bacterium. Lineage (GTDB taxonomy): Bacteria > Chloroflexota > Anaerolineae > Anaerolineales > Villigracilaceae > Villigracilis. The sequence goes on from VFKN01000130.1 coordinate 4,171, forward strand.
CATGTGTTCGGCTTTTGTGCTTTCAAGGCGGATGAAACGCAAAAGGTCCGAGCCTTTTTGCCCATCCCAATTGCGGGTGACGGCGAGCGCCAATTCCTTTGCCGCATCATGAGAAAGTCCGCCCGCATAAGCCCACAGATCGTTTTTGCGTGTGATCAACGCAGCCTGTGCGGAGGATGATAATGTGAGTCGTGTAAGGTGCTGCGCGGCTTTATTCTCATCCCCCAGCCAGGGCATTGTGCTGTCTTCTTCCTGCTGCACTTGCGGGGCTGGCGCGGGTTGTGGCTTACTGATGGCGGTCATAAAGTCGGTCATGCTGAATGGTTTATGGACAAGGATCCACGGGCGTAAATTATCGAAAGCGGGCGGCGTAACGTTATCATCACATAAAACAATTAAATTGATCCCCTTGTGAATAGTGCGCAGCGCGGTCCCGATCTCATCTACCCAACTTTCGCCGAGGGCGAAATCCAGCATGGCGAGCGGAATCCCCATTTCATCCGCGCGCACAACAGCCGACGCTTTGTTATTCACAATGTGAACACGATAAAGCGCCGTTTCCTCCAAAATATGACGGATGCTTTCTCCGAGATTTGGAGCGGGGGTTACGACAAGGATATCTGCTGGCATTTAAAATAGAGTTTATCACTTATAACTTGCCTAATCAAGTCCAAAATAGTGTGCACGCAAAGGTTGTCATTAACCTATGCTCCAGCCGCCGTCCTCGGCGGTGTTTTGCGAGGAAACCCTGCGCCGGGGACGGCGCAGGGAACAACCAGCCTGACATGTTTTGCTGCACACCCAAAATAAGATGTGGGGGCGCGTGTCAAAATTAAGGTTTGAGCAAGTCAACCCTATTTTACGAGGACACTTTCGGAACGGTGCTTAAAACATCACTATCTCAAATCTTTGATTTTCTCTTTATTTGTCTACTCAACTTGTATTTTTTGTCGAAATGTGCTATTAACATAGGAACGAAAAAATTTAAGATAAGGTTGTGATATATGCATCGTGAGAGAGTTTCTGAAAATGTATTTTGGTTCCAAAGTGAAATATACGCACAAGTGACGGCGGGCGTGATCATCGGTCCACAATGGGCAGTGGTGATCGATACGCTGGCACTGCCAGAAGAGACGCTGGGCATGCGCGAATTCATCGAGCACGAATTGGGCGTGCAGGTGCGGTATGTGATCAACACCCATTACCACGCCGACCACACCTGGGGTAATTGCTTTTTCCCCGGCGCGACTGTGATCAGCCATGAACGCTGTCGTGTGCTCTTGAATGAGCTCGGCAAACCATCACTCGAAAATGCGCGCAAGCAGAATCAGAACCTGCGTCAGGTGAAGATCGTCCTGCCGCATATGACCTTTGCCTCAGGTGAGTTGACCATGCGCGTGGGCAAGAAAAATTTAATTTTCTCACAAGCCTTTGGCCACAGTGACGACGGAATTTCGGTTCTGGTGGAAGAAGACCGCGTGCTTTTCGCAGGCGATGCGTTTATGCCGCTCCCTTATATTGTGGATGGCAATATCGATGACCTGCTCGCCTCGATCAAAAAGATCGGGCGCATGGGACTCGAAAACATCATTCAGGGACATGGCGATATCATCCTGCGCGGCGAGATTGACGCCGCTGTAAGAGAGAATACCAATTACTTGAACAATATCAAGAAGGCGGTCAAAGCCACGGGCAAGCGCAAGAACGCGGATGAACTTCTGGAGGCTGTCACGATCGAGGAATGCGGGAAGAGCCGCGTCCACCTCGGCGGTCTAGCCGAGACCTTACACCGGCGCAACCTGACTGCGCTGTACCGCCAAATGAACGAAGAGTAATCACAACAAACGTAGTTGCGACTTAGTAGAATAACAAGGCAGATAAAGTCGCAACTACAGATTAAGATACTTTCAATTTGGGGAAATTTATTTATACGGAGAAATAACCTTATGAAAAATCTGTTGGAAAAATCCCGTTACCTTTCCATTATAGGCGTGATCTCACTTTTGACAGCGGCTGTCGCTGCTTTTGTGTGGGGCGCACTCAAAACAGCATCCGCCATATTACTGGTGATCGAATCGGCCGGGAAAGATACCGCCATCACCTTTCAATTCGTCGAGATCGTGGATAGTTTCCTTATTGCGACCGCCCTGCTCATTTTTGCAGCAAGCTTGTATGAATTGTTCATCGGCCCGCTGGAGTTACCAGAGTGGATGCTCGCGCACAATTTATATGATCTCAAAGCGAAGCTAAGCAGCATGATCGTTTTGGTAATGAGTGTAAAGTTCCTGGAAAAAATATTGGCAGCTAAAGATGCGGACGCCTTATTAAAAACAGGCATTGCAACGGCATTGATGTCCGCGGTATTGATCGCATTTGGATATTTCGGGAAGAAAGATTAAGGGAAGGGATAAATTACCCAGCATTTGCGTACCGGGCAAGGATGAAGGATGAAAAATAAAATCACAAAATTACATCCTAATATTTGGGTTGTAACGGCAACTTCATTTCTCACAGATATTTCATCCGAAATGCTGGTGTATCTGATTCCGCTATTTCTCTCGAATGTGCTCGGCGTGCGCATGGCGTTCATCGGTTTGATCGACGGGGTGGCAGAGACAACAGCGAGCCTGGTCAAAATTTATTCGGGGGCGCTTTCGGATAAACTCGGCAAACGCAAATGGCTGGCGGTAATCGGCTACGGCATTTCCACGATCGCAAAACCATTTTTATATTTTGCGACTTCATGGGTGGGTGTGATGGGAGTCCGCTTTGCAGACCG
>VFKN01000080.1 GCA_009885525.1 Anaerolineaceae bacterium
ACCCCTTCGACAGGCTCAGGATACCGCCTTCCCCCGGAAGGGGAAGGGAGTCCCCTCCCCAACGGGAGAAGGCTAGGGTGAGTCGCGCAAGCCGTCTTGCGTAAATCCTATCTTATATAGATACAAGAAATTATCCGTTTTTATTGAGGCAGAACATAGCTATGATTATTGAACAATCGTCGATTGTAAAGCAAACTATCGAACGCCGGTCTAAACCGAGGATTTATTGTTCCTATCCCGCGATCGTACAAGGCAAGGATATTAATGGAAAGAAATTCCGAGCTAATGCGATCCTGGTCAATATCAGTGCGACGGGATTATGCCTACACCTCAGACCAGAGATTCAGCAGAGTGATGATTTGTTTGTTCTATTTCGTTATTCTGCTACAGGACCATTGGGTGACGGCAAAGCACCCTTAATTGCTGTGAAGGGAAGTGTCGTCCGATCCGGTTATCCAGTGCAAGGCATGCATTCAGTTGCGATTAAAATCCGCCGCAACCGTTTTTTGTAAATTCTAAGTAAACATATACTATTATAGGCTTTACTGTAGTGGAATTTTATAAATGATGGCGAATGTCTTTTAGAGTTCGCCATCATTTATTTCGACCCACGGGTCGCGTCAATTTCTTGAGATTTCCTCTAATTTACAAGGGATTTTCAAGTAGTTTATGTCTATTCTTAAAATCTTGACGTCTACCTCTACTCACTACCTTATTTACTTATAAAGTGATATGATTTAAATTATTATTTATCACTAAACTGATTACAAAAGGGCACTCATGACTAATTTGAAACGATCTATTTTCTGGCTTGGAGTTTATTTGGTGGCGATTCTTGTTCTGGCGCAATTCGATTATTCCGGAGCGCCGATCATTAACTTCGCTAAATATTTCTATTTTTTGGTGATGTTTGCCATGCCGCTTACGGTGTTCATGCCGGGCGTTTCAAAGGTAAATATCGGTGTTTTGCTTTTTGTTTGGGGTTGTGTCTATATCGTGGTTCTGGAGTTAGCCGATCGCTCTCTGAGCGCGGCGCTGCAGAATGATTTTCCGGTTATATTGCTTGAACTTATCCTGCTTGAAATTGGGGTTTGGTTTTCGTACCAGCTTGCCGAAGGTATCAGCCATGCCGAGTCTTTCATGGAAACGATGGCTATCAGTGTATTCCCGAATCGCACAGAATCTATTGACCACGCGACTCCGCGTATCAACAGTGAGATCATGCGCAGTCGCAGATACCACCGTCCGTTGAGTCTGTTGCTCGTCCAGCTGGATCCGAACGACGATCTTCCTGCTCCGGAAATGATTCAGGTCGTTAAAAGCGACCTGTGGAATCATTTTTCATTTGCGCGCATCGGTCAGATCGTGGACGATCACGCGCGCCAGACAGATATTGTCATGCGCGACCATAAAAACAGATTTGTGATCCTTTGTCCCGAAACGGATTCAAAAGAATCCGAGCAGCTTGGGCAGCGCATCGGTAAGGCAGTGGAAGATAAAACAGGCCTGAATGTAATCTGGAGTACAGTTGGGTTTCCCGATGATGCGTTAAATTTCGGGGACCTTTTGCAATCCGCCCAAGCCAATCTTGCTAAAGTGGCGTCGGGTAAGTCAAAAAACCTCGCGGTCAAAGTTGAGTTAAAACATGAAGACGCTGAGGAAGTGAGATAAAATGGCAATATCTATGAATTATGTATGGGTTAAGAAATTCGACCCACGGAAGCGTATTTTTACGGGATCGTCTTATTTATTTATTAAACGCCTGATTGACCTGACGCTGGTCATTCTTTCCGCTCCCTTTTGGATTCCGCTACTGGTGGTGATTGGATTGGCGATCTATATTGATTCACCAGGCGCGCCGGTCATGTTTGCTCAGCTGCGTACCGGCAAGGGCGGACAGAGATTCAAGATGTATAAATTCCGTTCCATGGTGCCAAATGCCGAGGAATTAAAGCAAAAATACATGCACTTAAACGAGTTGCAGTTGCCCGATTTCAAGATCACCAACGATCCGCGCGTCACGCGAGTTGGGCGCATTCTGCGCAAAACCAGTCTGGATGAAATCCCCCAGCTACTCAATGTGTTCAAAGGCGATATGAGTCTGGTAGGTCCGCGCCCTACTTCATTTCACGCAGATACCTACAAGTTATGGCAAACAGAGCGACTTGATGTTCCACCGGGCATCACGGGGCTGTGGCAGATCATTGGACGGGCTCAGCTTGAATTTGATGATCGTCTGCGCCTTGATATTGCCTATATCGAAAGGCGTAGTATAGGGCTGGATATGGCGATATTGTTTATGACAATTGGAGCTGTGTTCAAACAAAGAGGAGCGAAGTGAAGGAAGATCGCCGTGCCATATTGACATATACTATGTCGCGTTTTTCCGAACTTTCCAAGATGTTTATTCTGTGTGAGATGGAACAGCACAGGGCTGGAGTCTGGATTTATATCTTCTGCTGTTATATTTTTCCATTTCTGTTCCGGGCGCTTTGGGAAAATGCTCTTTAGGTCCCAATCTTCTCGGCTAGGCGATTGTCGTGTTTCCTAAAAGTGGTTTGGATGGTGCGGCAATCAAATAGCGCGGTCAGCATTAGCGATTGAATCCAAATTACGAAATTTTAATAATAAACCTTACGCAGACCGCTCCCCGGATTTGAACGGATTAATACTGTTTTACCGAGAAACCTGCAAGACGGCGCGTAATAGCCATTAATGAATTATAGGAGATTCTATGTTGACCAGAAATCTATTTTCCAAGCCTTTCGTTTATATTGTTTTTATCGCTTATATAATTTTAAGCTATATGACCCTGGGTTGGGGTAATCAGGTATTAGCTGCCACGATTCCGGAGGATCATTATTTTGAAGCAGTCGGGGCGCTGTCTTTTTTTATAACATCCAGCCTGTTTTTTTTCGCTTTTTTACGAGCACGAAAAGTATATGGTGAAAATAAGGTGTTTTGGGTAAAGCAGATGGTTTTTTTGGGATTTGCTTTCCTTTTCTTCTTTGGCGCGGGCGAGGAAATTAGCTGGGGTCAAAGAATTTTCAACGTGGAGACCCCCGAATCTATCGCCGCGATTAATGGCCAAGGAGAGGTAAATGTTCATAATCTCTCTTTTGGAGGCGTATCTATTCCGTTTGAAACGCTTTTTGACCTTTTTTGGATATCCTTCATTGTAGCGCTGCCTCTTGCGGCTAAATTTATTAAATCCTTTGGGCGTTTTGCGGTTAAGTTTGTTCCGATCATTCACGGGGCAATCGGTTTACTGTTTTTGTTTAATTATCTGTGGGCTAAAGTTGCAAAGATTATATACGTTTCGACATATAACTTCGATTTTATTCCATTTCCCCAAGCGGTTCAAGAGATCAAAGAGGGAAATTATGCGGTACTATTCGTTTTGGGCGCGTTATTTGTATTTATGGAAATTAATTCGTTGACCGATGAAGGCGTGCGAACGTAACGCCGTGCACTTTTGTGAAACTATAGTTTATGATTTCCTTGTCGTACATTTTTGCTTTGAAACCTGATTAGATGAAATGAACATCCTTGCTTGTAATTTTCGAAGACTGCTTAGTAGAATCTTCCTCGCACCTAAAGGCCTCTTTGTTTTTATCTTGGCGCATCTGTTTGTTGCCTCATGTTCTCCTGTCGCGAACCCTCAGCCAACTGAAACCTTTGCTCCCGCCTCGGACCCGCAGCCAACTGAAACCTTTTCAGTGGATAATGATTGTCGCCGCCCATATGCAGAGACATCCATATGGAATGTGCCGATCGATTGGTCTATGGCTAAAATCCATCCGGATAGCAAGAAAATGATGCATGCATTTTGGAGTGAGTCTCAATGGATGGGCTCTGATCCATCACAGTATGCCCCGAATATCTATTTCGTGGATGAGACAACCCCCCTTGTTTCGGTAAAGTTATATAAAAATCGATTCAGAGATGTTATCGACGATATGAAAATTCAATACGGCGAGCCAGCTTCAACGGTTTTGATGCCCCTTCCGCCTGGCGCACTGCCTGCTCCGGGAACTGATGGTCAGCTAGTAGTTATTAATAGCGATACTGGCGAAGAATGGGGTATTATCAGGGGAGAAAAAGATTTACTTGGCAATTGGCTGGCAGGTGGAGTCTATCGCTATGACATCCTAAATTCTGGAATCCCGCCAGCGGGTTTTGGTCACCGGGGTGCAGGTATTGGAAGTTTTTCCGGAATCATCCGTCCCTGTGAAGTGGAGCGCGGCGCTATTGAGCATGCCGTGACAATTGCATATTATTCTCCTTGCGTTCCAGATGTATGCAAGGAGAATGGCTGGCCGGGTTTTATTCCTCCATTCACAAAAACAGATGGCAGAGGCTTATCGAGATATGATATCCCGGAAGGTGCGCGCATTATTATCCATCCGGAAATACCCATAAAGGAGATTAACAAGGCTTGTGCTGGTGTAAAGGGTTGCGTAGTCTGGGTTATTGCCATGCAGAAATTTGGAGGATTTGTTGTGGATAATAGTAATCACCCCAAGACCTACCCGGAAGGGAATGCCACAGCTCATTGGGACCCAAAGGTATGGTCGGAAGACATGTTGCGAAATATTCCCACAGAATGGTATGAAGTTATAGATTGGAACTATCCGGTTGCCACGGTACATTGAGGGTATTTTTTAAAGGATATGATGAGCCAGAATTTGAAAACCCAAAAAAGTAACATTTTGTTTTTTGTGCTTGGCGCTGTTCTTGCAGCAGGAAGTGCTGTAGCGGTTGGAAACTTGAACAGCGATCTGGGCCTATACAGTTTGGTGGGATTGATCGGTGTCGCCGTTGCGTTAATTATGTTTGTGAACCCAACTCTTGGCGCGAATATTTTAATCATCGTTATATTTTCGAATATTTCTGACGAATTAACAAATATGGGATATCCAGGTATTAGTAAACCTCTTGTCCTAGTCGTCGGGATCACTATTGTCGCGAGATATATTTATTTTGAAAAAGCACCTTCGGCGCGCTCAAAAACGGGGCAGATAGAGGCATCTCTGTTTCTTTATTTTATAATTTATTCTGCATCTGTCGTCATGGCTTCGGATCAGGGGCTTGCGATTTCTGCAATCCTGGATGTGTTTAAGGATATTATTGTCATTTACTGTATTTTGTTTGCTTTGCGAAATTCAGTGGCATTGAAGCAGTCAATATGGGTGGTAATCCTTGTTACGTTTGTAGTGTCGCTCTTTGGAGTCTATCAATCGATTTCAGGTAATTATGCCCAAACTTTCTTTGGGACTGCCATGGTGACGATGGAAGATTATGCCGTACGACTGGGAGGTCCGATTAACGCACCAAATATGTGGGGACAAACGGTTGTCTCCGTTATCGCCCTGGTTATATTTCGTATTATTCACGAACGGCGCACTTCCATTAAATTACTCAGTATTTTGATCTTAGGAGTTCTCTTATATGAGGCACTCAACACCTATAGCAGAGGAGCGTACTTGGCATTAGGCGTTGTCGTGTTATTGATATTCTTTGTGTTTGAAGATAAATTTAACCCAATGATTGCAATTGCGGGCGTTGGTTTGATAATACTGACCATTCCATTCCTTCCGCCAATCTATATGGAGCGGTTTAAAACTGTGCTTGTTTTGGCACCCTCTAATGAAAATGGCGTCTATCAGGACAGTTCCTTTCGAGGCCGTAGCAGTGAAATGTTGACTGGGTTAAGTATGTTTACATCAAGCCCTTTTTTAGGAGTGGGCGCCGGTAATTACAAGCCCAATTATCAAGAATTTACGCAAAAGATTGGAATTGAAACTCGTGCCGAAGCGCGCGACCCCCATTCTCTCTATGTTCAGCTACTTGCCGAGAATGGAATGTTTGGATTCCTAGCTTTTGTTGGGGTTATGATATCCTTATTTGGTGGCTTAGCCAAAGCCAAGCGATCTATTGAGCACTTGCCCATCCTGAAGCAAGCGTGGTCGCCCTGGATCAGTTCCCTTCAGGTATCTCTCATCGGGTATTTGATCGCTGCCACTTTCCTGCATGCTGCATATATTCGTTATTTTTGGATACTGGTCGGACTTGGCATTACCGCAATTCGATTAACAGGTGAGATGCTTGAGAATGAAAAGCAAAGCAATATTCACTTGTCAAAGCGGATGTAATTAATGTAATTGCCACAACCTGCATCTATTCTCAGATTTTGTTTAGCCAGCTAGCTGATGTCAAAGAGGAAATAAAATATGGAAAGACGAGCTTTTATTTTATAATGCGCAATAACACTGATAAACAAGATGCTGGTCGCCAATTTTCTCAAAAAATAGCGCAGGGAGTTCTTTGGAATAGCCTTACCTTTGGCTTCAGTAAATTTGCCGTCCTACTTACCACTTCGGTATTGGCGCGCCTGCTAACAAAAGAGGAATTTGGTCAGGTTGCGGTTGCGGTTGTGGTAATCAATTACTTGTCGGTCATCAAAGACTTGGGGCTGGGAGTCGCTTTGATCCAACGCCGCGGGGATGTGGATGACGCGGCAAATACAGTTTTTACAATAAATATAATTCTGGGATTTGCATTATCGGCACTCGTTATCCCATTGGCACCTCCGATTGCTGATTATTTCCACGATCCCAGTGTGGTGCCTGTGCTGCGGTGGCTGGGCCTGTCATTTGCGATCAATGCGCTCGGCTCAGTCCATTTGGTCTGGCTGCTGCGAGAGCTCGATTATCGCCGTAAATTTATCCCCGACATGGGGAATACCATTGTAAAAGGCATTACATCCATTGGAATGGCTTTTGCGGGATTTGGGGTTTGGTCGTTAGTGGTTGGCCAGATTGCCGGAGCACTCGTTTCGGTCATTCTAGTGTGGATTATCCTCCCCTGGCGTCCGCGATTGACAATCAATCGAACCATTGCAAGATCTCTGATAAAATTCGGCTCTTCGATTATCGGCGGCGACATATTAACCTCAATTATCGATAATATAGATTATGTCATCGTTGGAAGAGTGTTCGGGCTGGCTCAACTCAGTGTTTACACACTTGCTTATCGTTTGCCTGAAATGCTTTTGATTGGAAACCTGTGGGTCTTGGGACAGATCGCCTTTCCTGCCTTTTCATCCATTCAAGATAGACCGGATGAAATGCGTAGCGGCTTTTTAGGTTCTGTACGCCTGGTCGAGTTAATCGTCACTCCAATTTCCCTCGGTTTGTTTATTGCCGCGGATCCAATTGTACGGGTGGTGTTTGGCGATCAATGGTTGGATGCCATTCCAATGTTGCGCGTGCTTGCTCTTTTTGCATGGGTTTATTCGCTTGGTTTTCATGTTGGCGGTATTTACAAGGCTGTTGGACGCCCTGATATTTTGTTGAACCTTTCGATTTTTTCTGTAATCATATTGATTCCTTCCCTGTTGTTTGGCTCCTCCTTCGGCGTCATCGGTGTTGCCTGGGGACATTTGTTCGCTGTGCTAATTCGCAGAATTGTCAGCCTGGCGTTCGCAACAAGATTTTTGAAGGTGACCTTATGGGAGATACTCAGCCAACTAGCGCCTTCACTTCGCGCAGGATTGATAATGGTCTCTGTAGCTGCGGTTGTGCTATACCTAACTGCAAACCTGAGTCCATTCATTCAATTGACCTTCATTGTGCTGGCTGGTGCTAGCGCTTATCTTGGCGTAGTATGGTGGATAGAGAAGGATAATCTGTTTCGGCTGATGCGCGCAATCGGCCCCTCAAAAAAAAGCATAGAGGAAATTTAACAAATGCAAAATCATCGTTTCATCTTCATTTGTGGACTTCACCGCAGTGGCACGTCCATCCTGTTTAAATCTCTGCGAGATCATACGGAAATCAGCGGCTTTCATAACACTGTGTCCCCTGAAGATGAGGGAATGCATCTTCAATCAGTATATAAACCATCCGGATATTATGGGGGCGCTGGTAAATTTGGTTTTCACCCTGATTCCCATTTGACCGAATTGTCATCCCTTGTGACCGAGGAAAACCGCCAAAAAATGTTTTCAGAATGGTCACCATATTGGGACTTGGATAAGCAGTATCTTTTGGAGAAATCCCCGCCAAATTTGATCCGCGCCCGTTTCCTTCAGGCGATGTTCCCCGATTCGTATTTCATCATTATGTTACGCCACCCATTGGCCGTTTCTTATGCTACTCGAGCATGGTATAAAAAGTACCGTATCTATTGGCGGAGACTTCCTCGCATATTTGAGCATTGGCTGGTCTGTCACGAAATATTCTTGCAGGATCAACCATATTTGAAGAATACCATGGTCTTGAATTATGAACAGTTTGTGGCGGATCCATCTGATTACACAAATAAGATCTATAAATTTCTTGGAGTGAGCCCTCGTCCAAATAATCAAAAAGTGTTGTCAGGTGTTAATAACAAATACTTTTCCATGTGGAAAGAGGATATTAACGGCTTTTTATCCGGTATTGTTGCTCAAAGAATGATAAAGCGGTTTGAAACGCGCCTAAATCATTTTGGTTACAGCCTGACCGACTTGGAGAGGGCTGATCCGATCTCGGAATAGACTATGGATTCCAGAAAATTTGTAACACCTCTAAATGAAATCTCGCTTCCCACCCACAGCGTGGACTGGCGTTTTTTATTGCCAACCTACGAAAAGCCCAATATACTGGTAATTTGTTACGAACAAAATGATTACGATCGTTCGTTTCAAGAATTGGAAATTCCCATCAAGACTATATCTTTCGATAAATTAGAAGAGACGAAACTGCCATTTGAATTGGAGAGTTTTGATATAGTAGCCGCCCCTCTTGGGTTAAACAGGAATAATACTCAGGGCGGAAGAAGCGGATTTATAGAGAGCCTGAAGTTGATACGTCGTCTGATTCTTCCAGGCGGGACATTCTTGTTTGGGTTTTCCAATCGTTGGGATATTCGTCAAAGGCGACTGAAGTCATCTCATGTTTCGACTATCCGAGAAATATCGCGCCATCTTCTAAAATTGAGATATGAAGCGCCAATCTATTATGGCGCAATTCCAGAACCATTGACTCCGGAATATATTTTTCCCTTAGATGCGCAATCTTTGGGGTTTGTTCTAAATCATCGTTATCAACATAAATTACCCGGTTATTTCTTAAAGTTGACAAAAACTCCCGCAGTGAATGTCATGTTAAATTTTCTGCCTTTTTATTATGCAGTAGCCGAAGTTGGCAGATAACGATGAATTCTTTTATTAACAGCCTCACTACGTCTGTACTATCAAACAGTCGTCGACCTATTAAAAGTGATTTGAATTGGCTAATGCTTTCAAATGGCGCGGCAGATTTGAATGACAATGTTATTTTCTTTGGCTTTGAAGGGCATAATGCCGAACCTTCTTTTGTTGCCAAGGTTCCGCGCTTGCCTGCTAACGGTTGGATTGCGCAAACGGAGTATGATCGCCTGGTGGATATGTGGCGCCTTTTGGGTGATGACGCCCCTCAGCGCCTGCCTGAACCGGTTGCCATATTTGAGGTGGGAAAGCAACGTATCCTGATCATTTCTTATGTTCACGGAGAAGGTCTTTTGTTTTCTGCAAAAAAAAGACTTTGGCATGATCCAGCGCAAGTACTGGATTTATCGCTTGATGTTGCGCATTCTTTGCGTGAATTGCATGATAGGGCTGCAGTGAAACTGATGGATTATGAACAAGTCCCCTCTGATTTTTTGCAAAAAGTGGAATTGTTTAAAAACATTTACACACCAAACGAAAAGGAACTCCGGGCGCTTTCAGAATTGGAAAAACACTTTAAAAATCAATCTGGAAAATATAAAACATTGCTTCAGGGCGACTTTTGGCATGGCAATATAATTCGTAGTTCGGCGCAGAATGCGCTAATATTTGTTGACTGGCAACACTCCCGTTGGTCGAGGGATGTAAACTTGGATGTATATTTATTTTTACTAGCTGGCGCCTTGACTGTGTCGCAGGGCTCACCGGAAGAAATATCTCGTTCCACTGTAAATGTTCTCATAGAATGGCGGCAAAAAATTATCCCGGCTTATCTTGCAGCTTATGGCAAGGTAGATCGTTTTTCTTTATTGCCTGCCCGGTATGGAATGCTATTGTGTTGTGTGGAAAAAGCAGTACGTGCGGTTATCGATTTTGGCTATAACCAATCCGATGATATAATCTGGCGAAACTTATTGACTGAGTTGATAAATATTTCTAGCGACGGATTTTTTGATGGCATCTAATGCCCCTGTGAAACGCAAATATAATATTATCTTTATAATCGACGGCTTAGGCATGGGTGGCGCTGAACGTCTGATGGTGCCTATTTTAAGAGACATGGACAGAGAGTGTTTTGAACCTCGTGTTTGCGTACTTCAAATCAAAGACGGTAACCCGATAGCAGGTGATCTTCGATCTCTAGGCATACCCGTTGATTTAATATTAGTACCACATTTGCGAGATGTATCAGCTTTGCCCCGCTTATATAAATACTTGAAGGACGTAGAGGCTGATTTAGTTCATACACAGCTTGAACTTGCAGATGTTATGGGGAATCTTGCCGCGAAATTTTTACGATTGCCAAGTGTGTCCACTATGCATACGATGCCCTCGCAGGATATGAAACTTAAATCAAGACTTCATCAAAGCGTAGAGTTATTTGCCCTGCGTTATTTTTGCAATATAGTGGTGTCTGTATCTGAGGAAGCGCGAAAATTTTATTTGGATAACAGCAATATCCCCCCGGAGAAATTCCTTACGATTTACAATGGAATTGACCTGAGTCTTTTTGAAAACCTTGATTATCAAAAAGAACGTATCAAAATCCGGCGGGAATTTAATATTCCAAGTAATGCAAAGTTATTGATTACGGTTGCGGTTTTGCGTGAGTTAAAAGGGATTCAGTTTATGATCCATGCATTACCTTCCGTCTTGTCTGAATATCCCGAAGTATATTATTTAGTGGTTGGGGATGGATCTCATCATGCGTTTTTAGAGGAAGAAGTCGATAAGGCGGGCGTTAGGGATCGTGTGATCTTTGCCGGCCAACGGAGTAACATTCCCCAACTATTGGCAGCCAGCGACTTGTTCGTTCTTCCAACTTTAACCGAAGCCTTGCCTACGGTATTGGCGGAAGCCATGGCTGCACGCTTGCCTATTATTGCAAGCGCTGTGGGTGGTGTGCCGGAAATGGTGCTGGATGGCGAGAGCGGGATTCTGCTTCCAATTGGCGATTCAAAAGCCCTCGCTGCCGCGTGCATCTCCCTAGTCGCTGATGCGGAGCGGCGTAAGGTAATGGGTGAGCGCGGCTGGCAGATTGTTGCTGAGAAGTTTAATGTTCATGCGCAATCTAACAAATTGAAAGACCTTTATCTTGACTTAATAAAAAAATATGAAAAATAAATTACGCCTTTTTATTGTCGAACCAAATAATGGTGGCGGGCTTGTTCATTTTGCTTACCAGCTGTGTATGGCTTTATCCAATGAAGGAGTGGATGTCACCCTGATTACAGGCACTGATTATGAGATGGCCGATTTTCCCCATAATTTTCGCGTAGAGAAAATTATGAATCTTTGGGAACACTTCGATCAGAGATCAATGAAAATTGAATCGCAAAATTTTCTAAAACGTGGCTGGAGAAAAGCCTACTGGATATTGCGAAGAGGTATTCGTGGTGTGCGTTTGGTTTTTGCATGGGTGCACTTGACTTTATATTTGTTGCGCGTCAAGCCAGATATTGTGCAGTTTTCGAAATTTGAATATCCCTTTGAGGCGCTCTTTGTCGGCTATCTACGCCGCAACGGAATAATCGTCAGCCAGATATGCCACGAATTCGAATTGCGTGAAAGCCGCGATTTGATTTTGTCCTTTCTCAATCGAACAGGTGGTGGCGAGATTTACCGCCATTTTTCTGCCATCTTTTTCCTTTCGGAAGAAATTCGCAAGAGGTTTCTATCTATCCATACATCCATACCTGAGAAGAGGACATTTGTCATTCCGCATGGTAATTCAGGCTGGTTGCTTAATATTCCAGCTGTTTCAGAGGATGTTCTCCGCCATCGCTATGGGGTGCGGAAAAATGAACGCATAGTGTTATTTTTTGGCTTGCTTTCTCCGAGCAAAGGTTTAGATGACCTGCTGGACGCGTTCGCGATTGTCCGAAAATCCTGCGATGCCAAATTGATTATCGCGGGCTACCCCACGAAACACATTAACATGAATGAAATATTGGAGAGAAATCAAAAACTTGGAATTGCCGATCAGGTAATATTTGACGTGCGCTATATTCCTTTGGATGAGATTCAACCGTTGATGGGAATTGCTTCCGTTGTTGTTTATCCGTATCGAAGCGGCACACAGAGTGGGGCATTACAGACTGCATACACATTTAGTCGTCCTGTTATTGCAACAGCCGTTGGGGGATTGCCAGAGGTGGTGGATGACGGAAAGAGCGGTTATTTGGTACCAGCGCAATCTCCGCATGAATTAGCGGAAAAGATCGCTATTTTAATTAATAACCCGGAGTTGGCGGCTCGGATGGGGAATTATGCCAAAAACCTTTCCGATACTCGTTTTAGCTGGCAATTTATTTCTCGTGAAATCAAAATAACTTACGAAGGTTTATTTAATAATAACCGATCGATAGTTACTTGAGTTTAGATTTCGTTTAAAACCAAGTCATTGATTTCACGAATTTGCATGAATTGGTTAAAAAATCAGCGAGAATATATGAAATTCGTATCATCTCAAAAATCAGGGGCAGGCAAGCGAATAGTTCTGCCCCTGCGTGAGTTCGCGAGCAGCCTTTTGAATTAATTCAGAAAGTGGCGGGATGGCTTTTTTCTTC
>VFKN01000067.1 GCA_009885525.1 Anaerolineaceae bacterium
CTGGCATTTCTCGAACCCGAATTTCTCAAAAACGCTTGTTTGCCTGTTTGCGTAATTCTAAACTCGATTGGCTAGATTAACGGACTTACTTTTTTCAAAAGTCAATAGGGTATGAAGAAGTGGGTCATAGGCGTGGCTGTGAGTGTGATAGTGCTACTAACGGGTTTGTTTGCGTGGCTATATAATAGCGCGGGGCTAAAAGAATATCTGGGCGCAATAGTTGCGATCAGGCGTTTACCAAATGAGCAAGCGACAAAAGCATGGGATAATTTTTTTACTTTGAATGAGCCAGATTTGTACGGGGGGATACTGGCAGGATATGCAGGAGGGAAAATCTGGATATGGGGAAGGTCAGGGTTGCGTGCTTTTCAGCCTGATAGCAATTCGGTTTACTCATCTTTTTTGGCGTGTTTGCCAGAGACCTTGGCTAAAGCCAATAAAGGGGAACCTGTCACAGTCGATAGAAAGATATTTTTGGATTTGAATGAGTGGAGCGCGCGCGTAGAAGAAGGTAGTTATGTGACAATTACCAAAGCGACCGAAGGGAATGGTGGGATAAAGGGAAATTTGCGTGAGGCTTATGGCTATGATTGGTGGGTATTTTTACCAGGAATACTAAGCAAACAATGCGCAAAATAATTGTATTTTTAGGTTTGATTTTAGGTATTTTTGGAACGCTATTTGTAGTTCCAACGAAAGTGCAGGCAGGCGGAGGCGGTGCGTGTGGGTGTGGGTGGACGCAAAAAGAATGTGTGTGGAATGTAGATCTCGGTGGATGGCAGTGCTCTTGGTATTGTCCGTGTAATAATAGTGGTGGGACGTGCGTGGTAGGGACGTATCGGTGTAACGATGGGGCTGAGTCAAATTGTTGTCCTATTGGAGGCGGCGCTGAGAATGGCTGGACGTGCTTTGCCGCAGGGACGAAGGTGACAGTACCTAAATCAGATAGTATGGTGAGTGTTGTGTCTGATGCTAGTAATTATGAAACGAGAAATATTGAGGATATCAAAGTCGGTGACAAGGTGCTTAGCCAGGATGAGGCAGGCAACAAATCAATTTCAACTGTCACCAAACTGGATCAGCCGATCCGAGATCACATGTGCCGGGTGGATTTTGCGGGTGGGGACGAGTTATCTTCATTGGTATAATTTCATCAACCATCCAACAAAAAGGAGTGCGTTATGGCAACCATCATCGGTCCAGATGTTTCGTTTTATCAAGACGATCCACAGACACCACAGGGCATTGACTTCCCCAAGATGCGGAAATCCGCGGAGTTCGTCATCATCCGCGCGGGGCAAAACCTGTGGGTTGATTCGGATTTCAAACTGAATTGGAAAGAATCGAAGGCCGCGGGTTTTCCGCGCGGATCATACTGGTTCTACGACAGCCGCGCCGATCCCAAACGTCAAGCCGAATTGTGGGTGCAGCAATTCGAAGGCGACTTCGGCGAGCTGCCCTTGTTTGCGGATTTTGAAGAGAGTTATGGCGGCACGTATAGGGGCTGGAGAAACTGGTACAACTTCCTCGAACGTCTTAAACAACTGGTTGGCAAAAAAGAGATCGCAATTTACAGCGCATTTTATTACTGGCGCGACAACGCGCCCAACGCCACCACGCAAGCAAGCAACCTTGAATACTTCCATCAATATCCGTTGTGGATCGCGCATTATGGCGCGGTCAAACCATCCGTGCCAAAACCGTGGGGCGCGGACGAATGGCTGTTCTGGCAATATACCGAACACGGAGACGGGGCTCTTTACGGCGTGGAAAGCAAGGGCATTGACCTGAATTATTTCAACGGCGATTTACAAGCCTTCCGCACCAGATTTAAACTAAGCGACGCGCCACCTCCGCCCCCGCCGCCTCCGCCACCACCCGATGATGGCACGCCCACCGGGTTGATGTACAGCGTGACCGCACAGCCATCATTAAGAGTCCGCGAAGGACCGGGGACAACCTATCCCTCGCTTGGCTTGCTGCTTACAAACGAAATCGTAGAAGAGATCGGCGCCACCGCAGATCGAACCTGGCTGCGGATTCGGAAACCTGATAAGAGTTTAATCGGCTGGAGTTCTGCAACTTATTTAAAACTTATTAGCACTCCCCCGCCGCCCGATGATAAAAAACTGGTTCGCGTCACCTCAACATTCTTAAGCGTTTTTGATGGCGCAGGCACAACCTTCAACGTAGTCGGCCAACTTTATTTTGGTCAAACTGTGGAAGAGATCGGCGCAAATGCCGACCGCTCATGGTTGAATGTCCGCAAATTAGATGGAAGTCTAAGCGGCTGGAGTTCCGGCGATCATCTGATCAGCGTTGACGCGCAATTCCCGCCAACGCCTGATGATCCGTCCATCCTCGTGCCTATTGATGCGGATAAAAATTGGTACCGCGTGGGCATCGGGCCGGTATCTGTGCGCGATGGTCCCAGCACGGTCGCGAATATTCTCGGCTTATTTATATTAGATGACACCCTTTCAGCGCTGGATGAATCCAACCCGAGTTGGGTGCAAGTCCGCCGCGTGGATGGATTGACCGGCTGGTGTGAAAGAAAAAATCTGCTCTTCATCAGCAATACGCGTCCCGCTTCGGTCAGACAGAGTCTTTTCCCGGGTGTGACTTATCTTTATAAAGATCTCGTCAGTCCGCGCATTAATAGAATGCACGTTATGGCAGTTGATCTGCTCACCGTTGGCATGGAGTTTCTCGTCACGCCTTCAACCAATGCAAATGGATTTTTGTGCACGCGCACAACTTCTCAGTTTGTTAAAGATTTCAATTTGAATTTTGCTGTTAATGGAGATGGCTTTAATTATTTGGACGCGACATATTCTCCCGCCGCTTATTGCCCCAACGGCGGAGTGCCTGTCAAAGCCAATGGGTTCGCAGCCTCGCGTGGAAAAATATATTCACCCACGAAGACCATACAGCCAATTGTTTATATCAACACGAAGAATCAAGTAACCATTAATGCAGCATCCACGGTATTCAATGCGGTTTCGGGAGATCGTTTGGTGGTGCAGGCTGGCGCGGTGGTGAAAAATCTTGCGGCAACGACTCCCAGTCCACGCACGGCGGTTGGGTTGAATAAAACGGGACGTTGGTTAATCTTCATGGTGATTGACGGCCGCCAACCCGGTTTCAGCGAAGGCGTCACCTTCCCCGAACTGGCGCAGCAACTCATATCCTTTGGCGTGTATACGGGTGTAAACATGGATGGAGGCGGATCATCGACGATGGTGATCAAAGGCGTGGATGGAACTTCGCGCGTGCTCAATTCGCCGATAGATCAAAACATCGCGGGCAAAGAGCGCGGGGTCGCGAATCATCTCGGGCTTTTCGTCAAGAAATAATATCAGTATAAATAAAAAATGGCAGTCCGCATTGGACTGCCATTTTTTATTTAAGATGAAATTTATTCGCTGACCAGCATCCACTTTGCAAGGCACCCGTGCAATTGACCGACGCCGCGCGCAATGTGCATGAAGATCGTCCACAAGAGGAAGCCGCCCAACACGAACAGCGGATATGACCAGGTCGGCGCGAAATAGCGCATGTCATTTATGTTAATGATACCCTGGTGAAAAACTCCCTGGATAAATGGAACGGCGATGAATGCCAGTGAAAAACTTAACACGGTTACGATCGAAACAAAATAGACAATGCCCAGTGCAAATTGAATAATCATATAAACCAGCATCAGCCAGGTGGTTTTGTCGGTGACAAGCGCCTTAAGCCGATCGAGCCATTTCATATCTTGATGCGAGAATAACGGGCGGCGCGGCATACGCACGCCGAGCAGCGCTTCGACAAGGCGGCCTTCGAGCAGAGCCAATCCGCGCACTGAAAGCAGGAAGAGCAGGGCAACGGGCAAGCCAAAAATGAAGAGGGCAAATGAAACGGAAATCGAAACGCCTGTCACTGCCCATGAAAAATAGAACACGCCTGTGACGAATGCGATCAGCATGTAAAGCAATGCGCCCCATGCGCGCGCATCCGCGTACACGCCGAAGAAGCGGATGATAAACGAACGCGGCTTGGCGGTTTGCTTCAATGAGGGAGAGGTACGGCGTTCAACTTCTTGATAGGCGGATGCGGTTTCTTCGGGAGAACCGTATTCATCCACGATGGTTTTCAGCGCATCGGCTTCATTGATTTCGGGATTCGATTCGCGCGTCACAACCAGCGCAGTGGATAAATGCTCGCGCGCATCGGCAAGCGCATCCTGCACGAGCGCAGAGTCGGCGTCCTTCATTTCGTTTTTCAAAGCATCGAGATATTCTTCAACTGTATTAAACATGATGTCATCCTTTCAAAATTGCGTCTACGAATTTTTTGGTCTGCTTCCAAATTTCAAGCCACTCGCCCAAAGCGGCGCGCCCGTCACTGGTGATCTTGTAATACCTGCGCGGCGGGCCTGAGACTGATGGCTCGACTGTGCTTTCCAGCAAGCCGTTCGCCTCCAGAGAACGAAGCACGGGATACAAAGTTCCCTGCTTCATCATGGGGATTTCAGGGTCGCTTTCCTCCAGCAGTTTTGCGATCTGATAACCATACATCGGCTGCTTGCTGCGGCTCAACACACTCAAGAGCGCCAGGGACGATGTGCCGGAATTTAATTCCTTTTGAAACTTCTTGGTTTGTGCGGTAACTTCAGTCATATTTGCTCCTTTCGGTAGTATCAAATTCACACTACTAATAAATCAATAATAGTACAAGATTGATACTATGTCAAGGCTTTTAATAGAGAAAGTCCCGCCTCACGACGGGACTATGATCTATTCTCTATGATCTATTCTCTATGATCTATTCACTTCTTTACTTATCTTGAATTTCCGCCGCGCGGAATGTGTTCGCCATCAACATGGCAATGGTCATGGGACCCACGCCGCCGGGAACGGGTGTGATGAAAGCAGCCACTTCCTTGGCCTCTTCAAAGTTGACATCACCCACGAGTCTCTGCAGCGGCTTGCCGGTCTTCTGGCTGATCATCTGTACGCCATCGGGACCAAGTTTCGGGATGCCGTTAATACCCACGTCGATGATCGCCGCGCCGGGTTTGATCCAATCTCCGCGCACCATTTCCGCGCGACCAATCGCCGCGATGATAATATCCGCCTGGCGCAAGATCGCGGGGATATCCTTTGTGCGCGAATGGACAACTGTTACCGTGGCGTTTTCTTTTACAAGCAAAAGCGCGGCGGGCATACCGACGATGTTCGAGCGACCCAACACCACGGCATTAGCGCCATCTATTTTCACGCCCGCTTCTTTAAGTAGATAGATACAGCCATAAGGGGTGCAGGGAACGAACAGCGGTTCGCGTCCTTTTTGCGCAAGGCGACCCAAATTGATCGGCGAAAATCCATCCACATCTTTTTCGATGCTGATGAGTTGCAGAACGCGTTCTTCATCTAGATGAGAGGGCAAAGGCAACTGCACCAGAATGCCATTCACCTTTGGATCGGCGTTTAATTCCTTGATGAGTTTTTCGAGGTCTTCCTGTGTGATATCCGCTGGTGTTGGATGATGATAAGATGTCATCCCCAAATCGGCGCAAGCCTTCTGCTTCATGCTGACGTAGGTTGCCGAGTCGATGCGCTCGCCCACCAGCACTGTCGCCAACCCCGGCTGGGATTTGCCTGCGGCAATTCTTTTCGCAACTTTCTCTTTAACTTCATCGCGCACTTTTTGTGCAATTGCGGTTCCATCAATTAATTGAGCAGTCATGAGTCATCTCCTATTTGTGATTTTATACACGAATTATACAACCAGCCCCCCATTTTCGAAAGTGATACTTGTCCTGATTTCGTAACTTATGCACCCTCACCCTAACCCTCTCCCGTTGGAGAGGGGACTTCTCCCTTCCCCTTCGGGGGAAGGGCTGGGGATGAGGGAGAGTTCTGCGTAAGATGAGTTATTCACTATGGGATTAGCTGTAAATCATCAATCCACAACGTGCCGCTCTGGCGCACGCCCACATCTGTGGAAATGCTGAAGACAAAGCTAGTCACAACAGTAGGATCAAAAACAGCGCCGGGATTTTCCTCCCAATCGGCGCGCAAAATCTTCGACCACGGGATATTGATCTGCACCCAATTACCAACACTATTGGATGGAGTCGCCGTCCAATAAACATAAGTGGTGCGCGCATCAGGCGTGCCGCCGAATAGTTCGATTTGATATTCAGCGTTGGGCTGATCAGAACGCAGATAAAAAGAAACGCCTGTGCCTGCGCTCCAATCCTGAATCGAATCGAAATAAAATCCGCAGGTAGCCCAGGAGTTTTCAGCAACGTCGAATTGGAATTGCAAATAATTAGAGTCGCGCCACTCGCGGGAATCATCCACAAAACAATCCAGTTTGGTATCTTTATTGTCTTCGAAATAAAATTCCCAATCTGTGCGTCCTTTTGGAGATACACTTTCAAAATTATCCAGCATCGCTCCAGCAAGCACAACTGGAATTAAAGTTGGCTCGTCTGTAACAACAGGAATTGAAGTTGACTCATCTGTAGCAACCGGCGCAGGCGTGGAAGGTGCTTCCACGACCTCTGGCAATTGCGTCGGCGAAGCTGCACACCACGGCAGTATCTGCGGGCAGGTCTTAAAAAAGCCAATCGCCGCTACTCCCAAACAAATCATGCCGAGGATTCCCGCTATGGAGAATATGCCCACACGCAGATTTTTTTTCGAAGCGGATGGCTGCGCGGCGACACGCACCTCGGGTTTGGATTCGAGCGCGGGTTTTTGAATCACCACCGGTGGAAGATTCGGCGGCGCGGCTATCGGCACGGAAGAAGATACGCGGCTGAGCGCATCATCCATCGCAGTCGCCATCTCCTCCGCGGTTTGATAACGGACATCCGGATTCTTCGCGGTTGCTTTTAAAATAATCGCTTCCAAATATTCCGGAATATTCGGGTTGACCTGGCGCGGCATCGGCATCGGCGCGCTGATGTGTTTGATGACAATCGCCATCGGCGTATCCGCGCGGAAAGGCACATCACCGGTGACCAATTCATACAGCACAATGCCGAGCGAATAAATATCGGTGCGATGATCAACCTTATCGCCCTGTCCCTGCTCGGGAGACATATACATCGGCGTACCCATGCCGACACCCGATTCGGTTAATTTGCCGGAAGCCTGCGCCATCTGTGCGAGACCGAAATCCGCCAGCATGGGCCAGTTGCCATCCGTCAATAAAATATTACTCGGCTTGACATCCCGATGAACGATTCCGCGCTGATGAGCATATCCCAGCGCGCGCGCGATCGGCGCCAACAAACGCAGCGATTCTTCAAAACTAAATTTCTGATCATCGTGTTTTAACGTATCGCCCAATACAAATTGCATGGCGATATAAGTGATGCTGCCCGATTCACCATAACTATAGATCGGCACAATGTTGGGATGATTTAGCTGCGCAACCGCTTTTGCCTCGCGGCGAAAACGCTGTACAAAAACGGGGTCTTGCGCAAAAAACTGCGGCAGGACTTTGATGGCCACATAACGATCAAGCGCGGGCTCATAAGATTTATAAACTGTTGCCATGCCGCCCTGCCCCAAGCGACTCACCAAACGATACGCGCCCAGAGTTTGCCCGACAAGTGAATCTTCCATGCTCAATGGATGATCCGAAGCACGCGTGGTCATCGCATGGCGAATCTCACTTACCTGGTTGAGAAACTCCACGGCGCTTTGAATACGCTTGGCAGGGTTGGGATGCAAACACTTCGCAATCAGCACGTCCCACTCGGTGGAAATTTCCATCCGCAAACGACTCGGGAAGAAATCCTCTATTAAAGTTTTATCCGCCGCATCAGAATTGATGTTTATTTTTTTACCCGTTAATACTTCAAACAACAAAACGCCCAATGAATAAAAATCAGTGCGTGCATCTGCCTGAGCACCCTTAAACAATTCGGGCGCATAAGATAAGCGCGTCTGAATTTTATTCGCAGACAAAAGCCCGCCAAGATTTAAGCCCTGTGCAATTCCGAAATTCGTTACCTGCACAGCGTTTTCCGCGGAAAGAAAAACGTCATCTGCATCAAAAACAATTTGGGTTAAACCCGATTGATGAAGCGCCTCTAAATATTCGCCCAATTGTTGCGCGACATCAATAGCCACATCCACTGGCAAGCCGTTCCCTGCGTTGGCAAGCATCCCTGATAATGACAATCCATTAACATGCTCGTGGACGATCAGCGCCTGTCCGCTCGCCTCGCCGAACTCGATCAACGTGGCGGCATATTTTGATTTGAGATTTGAAAGTTTTGTTGTGAGCGATTCATAACGCGAGAAAAAATCCGCCGCAGAGACAAGGTTCGCCTGAATCGCGATGACTGTCGCATCCCGATCTGTTTGTGTATCCCGCCCCCAATATTCGACAACCAAATCATTTTCGCGAACTTGCTTGTTGATCTTATATTTTCCAAGAACGGTTGTATTTAACATGGTCTATCCTCATCATATTGGATCAGTCAAATTACACAATCTCGCCTTTCAGGCTTTCCCCATCCATTGTGACTAATTTTACCTTATCCATTTCATTCCAGCGCGGCGCGAACGCGACGGCTTTGACACGCAAATAATTTTCCGTCCAGCCTTCCATTTGCCAGCCCCACTCACCCATCTCGCTGGTGGATTCCCATAGCACGGATAATGTCTTGCCAATAAATTTTTCGCGATACGCTTTTGCGGATTGATCCAAGGCTTCGCGCAAAACGTGATTGCGATTTTTCCTCACATCCGGTTTGACCTGCCCGCGCATTTTTGCGGCTCCCGTGCCGGGGCGCGGCGAATAGGTGAAGACATGTCCGCCTGCGAAATTTATTTCTTTTACGAATGCGAGTGATGCAGAAAATTCATCTTCTGTTTCGCCGGGGAAGCCTGCGATGATATCGGTGGTGATGGCGACATCGGGGAGGATGTTGCGCGCAGATTGAATCAGCGCGCGGAATGAGTCGGGCGTGGTTTTGCGCGCCATTCTCCGCAGCGTGGATTCGCATCCGCTTTGGAGAGGTAAATGGAGGTGCGGAGCGAGTCGCGCATCACTCCACAACGAGAAGAAATCCGCATCGAGATCCCACGGCTCGAGCGATGAGAGTCTCAGTCGCGGGGCATCCGTCTCGCGCAAAATCGCTTTGATTAAATCGCGTAAATGCGCGTTTAATTCCTGTCCCCACGAACCGAGATGCACACCGGTTAAAACAATTTCCTTGGCGTCGCCAGCGAGTGCAAATTGAATATCGTTGATGACATCTGCAAGCGGGCGCGAGCGACCTTCTCCGCGTGCAACGGTGGTGATACAAAACGTGCAGTGATTATCGCAGCCATCCTGCACTTTGATGAAGGCGCGCGTGCGATGATGAAGGCCGGGGAGGGGATTGCGGGAAATGGGTTCGAGGTCGAAGGGTGCGTGGTAAGTGGTAAGTGGTAAGTGAAGTGCCTGAGTGACGAGGTTATCTTTTTGGTTATTGGGGATGACGTGTAAAACGTTGGGGAGGTTTGCGGCTTCTTTTGGTTGAAGAGTAGACCAGCAGCCGGTGGCGATAATTTCTTTTACGCCCGCGCGCGCGAGGTTGCGGATGATGCGGCGCGAGTCGGAGGCGGCGTCATTGGTGACGGCGCAGGTGTTCATCACCGCCATATCCGCGCCTGCGGGTGAAGCGACGATCTCATGCCCTGCTGCGCGGAATTGGCGCGCCATGGATTCTATTTCTGCCTGATTGAGTCGGCAGCCGATGGTATCGAGGTAGATTTTCATAATGAGCAGCACAGCATTAATGCTGTGTTACGGCTTTAGCACCACAAAATTATCAAAGACCACATCCGCGCCGGGTTGGGTAAATGTGCCAGCCAACAAACCGACGTCCCCTGATTTCAGAATGGCATCCTGTGCAGATGCGACTTGAAAACCGTTGGCATAAAATGTGAGCGTATTGCCCGTACAATCGGCGCGCAGGTGATTGACCGCTAATCCCTTTTTGATATTTTCATTGGGCTGCATTTCACTTTGCCCAAGCAGCGCCGCCTGTCCGTTGTAAAAAATGCCCATGCCATAATAGCCATCGCTGGTGACGAGGAAGAAATAATAATTGTTGTTGGAATAACGGCAAAGCAGCCCAATGCGATTCTCGTCGGGGCCGCCGAGTTTACCCGTATCCACTTCCATGCGCACATCGGCAAAGTTGCGGCGCGGCGTCGCCCAAAAATTCGTTTGCTGGGCATTGACCAGAATCCGATATCCGCCCGAGTCATAATCCATGATTCCTTCGGCGGTCATGAAATGGTCAAAGCCTGTGATCGGGCGCGAAAAATCATCCTGAAAGAGGATGCTGCCCGACGGCAGGGATTGTTCCGGCGACGCAGAGCCTAAAGGCGTTGTTGTGCAAGCAAGGGTAAGGGCAAGCAAAAAAGAGAGGAATGCAAAGAAGCGATTCATAGGCGTGATTTTATCATGGCATAAAGTGGCAGTCACTTATCTGACTGATGTTACGTAAGTTAACCCAAGTTACCACTCTCGCAAAATCACCCTCACCCTAGCCCTCTCCCAAAGGGAGAGGGGACTCAGACGCCCTTCCCCCTTTGGGGGAAGGGTTGGGGATGAGGGTGGTTTCGCAAGGGATTTCTGCGTAACGTCACTTATTTACGGAAAATATTTTTCGAGCAAACGTTTGGCGAACAAACCATCCTCGCCATTTACATCCGCATCGCGGACGTGGATTAATATTCCATATGCGGCGGTTCGATTCCCTTGCGCAAGATAAGTCAATGCGAGATGAATATGCGCGGGATAGTGCTGCGGAAAACGTGTGGTCGCATCCAATAAAATTTTTTCAGCATTCGCAAATCTGCTCGAAGAGAAATAAGACCAGCCGAGCGCATCCAACGCAAGCGGATCATCCGGCGCAAGTTGTGCGGCTTTTTGCGCGGCGGGCAAGCCAACATCTTCCACGCGTATGCCGTTATCCGCGCAAAAGACGGCGAGCAAACGCCAGTATTCGGATTCATTTGGCGCGAGTTCTGTTGCGTGTTGATACGCCGCGAGCGCAGAAACAAGATCACCCGATTTGAAATATGCGTCGCCAATGGATGCCTGCCACGCGGGATTCTGCGGATCATATTCGGCGGCGAGCAAATATTCGGCAAGCGCCTGCTGATATTTTTTTTGGCGGATCCAATACAATCCGCTTAATGCGCGGACGATGGAGGATTTTTGATTCAATTCGAGTGCGTGATCAAGTTCCGCGCGACCATCCTCCCCGCGATGCTGTTTCGCTTCGCCGAGCCATGCCCACGCCTCGGGGTTTTTCGAATCCAACTCGAGGGATTTCTCGAACGCGACGATGGACAAATCCCATTCTTCGACCAGACCCAATGCGCGTCCGACCGCCACCATTTGCTGCGAGGCATCGGGCTGCGCGGCGGAGAGATTCAGGGCGGCGCGTAATGTTTGCACCGCAGAATCAAATTGGGGGTCGAGCGAAGCGGCGCGCATCAAGTCCGGCAGGGCAAGATTCGCATCGAGGACGGTTAATAAAACGCCGAGCCGATAATATGCGCGGGCGTTTCCCGCATCCAAACGAATTTGATTTTCGAGCGCGCTGCGTTCCGCATCCCATTTTTTTTGGGAGCGATATACAAGGGCCAGTCCTTCATAAAAATCCGGCGTTTGATAAAGTTCCGCGCCTTTTTCAAATGATCGCTGCGCCGCTTCGAGGTCGCCGATTTGATAGTAAGAATACGACAGCGCAAGCCGGCCCGGCTGTGTAGGTTCGGCGCGTTCAAAATAATAAATAGCGGTTGAAAAATCCTGCTGTTGGCTGGCGGCGAATGCGGCTTTTTCCCACAAGTCAGCGCGCCAGATTAAAATCCGCGCGGCGCGCACATAAGATTCGGTTGCGGCTTGATAATCGTGTGTCTGCAAAGCGGATTCGGCTTGTTGGATGGATCTATAACCTGCAATGTTAATGGAAGAAAAAATAATAATAAGCAGGGTTATGATAATAAAAATTAACCGTTTTGGAGAGGGCATGTCCCCATTATACATATCCTATGACATATTTTTTGAACTGGCATTATAATCACAACCAATGAGCGCATTCTCCAGTCTAATCCTTACTCAACTCACCGTGCCGCCGGGGGATTTAATCTATTACACCGTGCTGGTCTTTGCTATCGCCAGCGCGCTTCAGTCGGCGTTTAATCACTGGCGTATCAGTGAATTTCCACAAGCGCGCCGCGCATTTATCGGGCTTGGCGTTTTGCTTTTGGCGCAGGTTGTCATGTTCATCTTCAGCGGACTTGGCTGGCAGAATTTGATCAACCCGACGTTGTTCCTGCCGCCGATGGACCGGGCGTTTATTATCTTCGGTATTCTCTGCATCACATGGCTATATGCATTCCCGGAGCCGAACCGCGTTGCGGATGCAGTTACGGTTTTGCTGGGATTTTTGGTCGTTACAGCGTTAGGGTTAAGTTTGGTCACATGGCAATCGCAGATCACAGACCAGAGTTATAACTACACCAACGGCGATTGGTTCTGGCAGATCAGTTCGCTGCTGGCTGCGCTGATCGGGGTTGCGATCCTGGTCATCCGCAAACCAGATGGGATGTGGAATGGGGTTAGCTTACTTTGCCTTGGTGCGCTGGGTCACGTAGCGCATATGCTCATACACACCGAGGGAAGCTATTCGGGCATTGTGCGTCTTGCATACATGGCGGCGTATCCGATCTTATTGACATTACCACAACGGTTTGCAACGCCCAATAGCGGCATGTCCACACGCATTGCGTCCCCCGCCCGTTCTGCGACCTCAAAAAGCGATACAGAAAGTTTGCCCGCCGACCGCCGGCGCTACAGCACCGACCCGAAAACATTCCAGGCATTGCTGACGCTGGCCGCCGAATCCACGCCTGCAAAAGTGAGTCAGGCCATCACACGCGCCATCGCGCAGACCATGCTTGCGGATCTGTGTTTTATGATCTACCTGACCGACAACAACAATCAAATGGTGATCGCGGGCGGATATGATCTGATTCGCGAAGATAATTTGGAGGGCGGTTCGCTCAATAAGAGTTCGATCCCCATGTTGACAAATTCACTCCAGCGCGGACGTCCTTTGCGTATGCCGTCCAGCAGCACATCAGCGGATATTAAAGGGTTGGGCGATATTCTCGGCATGACAACTCCCGGCCACCTATTGAGTGTACCGATCATCACGCCCGATAAGGAAATACTGGGCGGTTTGCTTTTACTTTCGCCTTATTCCGACCGCACATGGACAGCCGAAGACCAGGGCTTCCTTACAAACGTCTCATCCTCTTTGGTGCCGATTATCAAACGCAGCCAAAAGATGAGCGCGATGGAAATGCAAAACGAACAGGCACTTAAACAAGTTTCCGAGCTGGAAATTCACACACAGGATCTCATCAAAAAATTAGACACGGCGCGTGCAGAGAGCCAAAAGAGTGTGTCTGCGGATACAGCAGCGCTGCGGGCGGCGCAGGAAGAATCTCAGCGCATCATCGAACAGTTACAACTGGAAAATACAGGCTTACGCACAGGGAAAAATTTACCGGCATCCATGCCATCCGCTACGATCCCAAACACACAGGTTGAGCAGGAGTTGAAATCTGCATTACAAGAACTTGCCCGTTTACAGAATCAAATGGGTGATGTCAGCATGAAAGCGCTGCAAGCCGAAAAACTTCAGGGGCACATCACGGATCCGGAACAGGCTGAGGTGATTACATCCATCTCGCAGGAATTACGCCAGCCGTTATCTTCGATCATCGGATATACAGACCTGCTGCTGGGAGAATCGGTGGGCATCCTCGGCGCGTTGCAGCGTAAATTCGTGGAGCGGATTAAAGCCTCGACGGAACGCATGAACAGCCTCGCCGATGACATGATCCGCATTGCGATGCAGGAAACCGAGTCGAAGGACCTCAAGATTGAATCTGTCGACCTGAATTCCGTGATTGACGATGCCATGTCTGATACCAGCATGCAGATACGCGAAAAGAACATTTCACTACACCTTGAGATTCCCAAGAAGATCACAGCCATTCAAGGAGACCGCGAAGCGTTACAGCATATTCTGATCCACTTGTTGCAAAACGCGGGCGCGGCGACTCCCTACGAAGGGGCGATGACTCTCAAAGTCCAGATGCAGTCTGAAAACCAGTTGGAATATATTCTTATTCAAGTGGCCGATACGGGCGTGGGCATTGCCACCGAAGATTTGAACCGCGTTTTCTCCCGTCTGCATCGCGCGGATAGCGCGCTCATTCAGGGTGTCGGAGATACCGGTATTGGCTTATCCATCGCAAAAACATTGACCGAAGCGCACAATGGGCGCATCTGGGTTGAAAGTCAGGTTGGGGTCGGCTCCACGTTTAGCGTTTTATTGCCTGTTGTGGCGGCCAGCACAACTTCTTCGGATAAAAAACCGCAAAACAAAGGAAAGAAGTAATGCAATGGCGTGATGTTGGGAACGCGCTGGTAATCGCGTTGATTTCCATCCTGTTAATGGTCGGGGCGTTATCGATTTCGCTTGTGGAGTTCGTGCCGGAAGTAACGCCAACGGCTACAAACATGATACCGCCATCACCTTTACCGCTCACGGTTACAGTCACCTTACCGCCGACTACAACACCGCTCATTTTAGAATCACCCACTGCAACCATTACAGCCACGCCGCCGAGTTCGTGCGCAGTTCCACTGGGCTGGGGACAAACCGTCGTGCAGATCGGCGACACGTTGGACAGCATCGCTATCCGTTATCGCGTCACGAAGGAATCTTTACGCGCCGGCAATTGTTTGGTAAGTGATGTTCTTGTGACTGGGACTGTGTTATATGTGCCGCCGGTTGCAACCAACACACCTGTAATATGCAATCAAGGCGCGGTCAGCTGGGTTAGAGCATACACCGTCAAAAGAGGTGACACGTTCTTCAACATTGCGCAGAATTACTATACAAGTTCTGATACATTGAAACGCGTGAACTGCCGCATCAGTGACTTGATCTACCCGGGAGAGACGCTGTGGGTTCCCAATATTGCCACGCGCACGCCTTATCCGACACCATTGCCAGGCGATACCGCAATCCCACTCCCCACCGACCTATTGACCGAGACAGCGCTGCCGTTCACAACCACGCCGATACCAAGCCCTACGCTTGAGCCTGCCACGCCAACCGCAATCCCTACGGAAACACTTGAGCCTACATTAACGGCAAGCCCAACGGCATTTCAGTAGTTGAAAAATAAACAGGGTAAAACCAGCAGGCATGTGAATTAAATAAGGAAACAGAACGTCCCGCAGATCTCAAACCTGCGGGACGATATATAACAGCAAAACCAATGATGAAATCATTTTCTCTTTATTTATCTTTTATTTTCCTTGCCGTCTTATTATCCGCATGTGGAGCACAACCACAAGAACAACAGGTTCCAGCGCCGCCGTTTATATTGATCACCTCTGCGCCAAACCCATCCCCCACACCGACTCCATTTCAACCCGCGCTTTACACACCCACGCAGCCTTCACTGCTATCGTATAGCGTTGCTCAGCCACCGCTGCTCCTTCCTACTGAAACTCCTTCCCCCATACCCACATATCCGCCCGAAATAACTGCAACAGTGGATTTCAATCAACTGTTTCCAACCGTCGCTGCGCCTCCCGTTGCGGAAGCGGTTGGGGTTAATCCAGTTGCGCCCGCGCCGCTGACCACTGCGGATAACGAGACGATCAATTTCCTATTGATCGGTTCTGATAAGCGCCCGGGCGCATCCTATCGCACCGATACGCTTGTCATCGCGATCATCTGGCTCAAAGAGGGGCAAGTCTCGCTCATTTCGATTCCGCGCGATTTGTGGGTGTATATCCCCGAGGTTGGGATGCAGCGCATCAACACCGCGTATCAAAGCGGAGAGATTGACGGCTACCCGGGCGGCGGACCCGGCTTGCTGAAAGACACGGTCACCTATAATCTCGGTATCCGCATTGACCACACCGCGATGGTCGAGTTTGACGGCTTTCGGCGCATCGTGGATACGCTCGGCGGCATCGAAGTTCCAATCGCGTGTCCATATACCGATTGGCGTTTAATCGATCCGTCGTATGATATCGAAAACGAAGACAATTGGTGGTTGTACACAGTCGGGCCGGGACAGGTTCACATGGATGGCGACCTCGCGTTATGGTATGCGCGCTCGCGTTCCAAATCGAATGACTTTGATCGCGGACGCCGTCAACAGGAAACGCTGCGTAGCATCTTCGCTCAAGCATTAAAGACCGATACCTTCAGTAAAGTTCCGCAACTCTACAATGATTTTTCCAGCACGGTCATCACCGACCTCGGGCTTGCGGATATGCTCGGCATGGCGCCGTATGCGCTCAACTTCACCAACGCCAACATCCGCGGATATTACATCCGCCCGCCGTACGTCAGCGCATGGACAACGCCCGGCGGCGCGGCGGTGTTGCTTCCAAATGATGAAGCGCTAAAACAAATGCTGCTTGAAGCCAGCACCGTTTCTACGAATGCGGTCACGCGCAAAACGATCACGGTGGAGGTACAAAATGGTTCGACATTTGATACCTGGGATGCGCTTGCCGCGTCGCGTTTAAATTACGCGGGCTACCAGACGATTATCTCAGCAGCAGATCGGCGCGACTATCCCTCATCGGTGCTTGTGGATTTCACCGCCAATCAAGATCCCAACGAAAGAGAGACGATCATCGCCGCGCTGAATTTATACTCCGCAAATATAATCGCACTCCCAGGCGGCAGCCCAAACGCGCAATACCGCGTCATCCTCGGCAACGATTATGATTCATGTTTCGAGCCGCAGGATCTTTCACATTGATTCTCTTTTGCCCATCTGGAGGCTAAGCCCCAAATGAGCAAATACGCACTCGAATGAGCAAACCTGAGATACGACGCAAATGCAATATTATCGCAGTTGACATCCCCTCCTAAATTCGCTAAACTATACGAAGAAGACTACGCGCTACCGCGCAAGGATGTATTATGGCAAAAACAACCAATTCAAGTTCTGCACATCTTACGGCAAAAGCATTGCTGCCCACCGCCATTAACGGCTGGGAAATGTTCATGCAGGATCAGGGACGCTCACACCACACGCTCAAAGCCTTTCTTTCGGACGTGCGCCTGCTGACGAAATTTCTCGCGCCCGATCAATCCATTGGCGCAGTGACCACCGATGACTTAAATCGATTCTTCGAGTGGATGGAAAAAGAACGCGGAATTCCGTGCAGCCCGAAGACTCTCTCGCGGCGCATCACATCGGTCAAATCCTTTTTCCGCTGGCTGACCAAATACGGCGCGCTGACTGTAGACCCCGCGGAAAAAGTCATGCAGCGCTCGGCGATCAGCCCGTTGCCGCAAGTGCTGACCGATGAGGAATACGAGGCAGTCGTACTCACCGCAGATGCGCACCGTCGCGGGAAAAAACCCGACGCGCGTTTTTATGCGCTTATTTATCTGCTGCTCACCACGGGCATTAAGAAAAGCGAATGTCTGGGCATTCACCTCAATCACATTGACCTTGGCGCGAAAAAAGGTCCGCATGTTTTTATTCGCTACGCCAGCCCGGCCAATCGTTACAAGGAACGCAAAATAGAATTGGATGAAGATTGGATCGCCGCGTACAAGGAATATCTCGCACAATATAGCCCCGTGGATAAGGTCTTCAACTGGTCGCCGCGCAGGCTGGAATATTTGCTCGAAGACATCAGCGCGGAAGCGGGACTGACCAAACATCTCTCCTTCGATATGTGCCGCTGGACGTGCGCCCTGCGCGATTATCAAGCCGGTGTCGAAGCGGATAAAGTGCGCGAGAAACTCGGCGTCTCAAAAATTCAATGGCGCGAGTTGTTCATCAAGATCAGGCAGTTGAATGGCGAGATGAAGTAGTAATCAGTTGTCAGTTATCAGTTGTCAGTAAACAGTCACTCGCTGGGCGAAAGTGGCTGTTTATTTTAAGCAGTAGCGCAGGATTTATCCTGTTGCACAAAAGGATAAATCATGTTCAAACAAATGAATAAAGCCATAACCATGTTATGGCTGGGACTATTATCCGCCAGCATTCTCTCCAATCCGTTCATGTCCTACACCGGACGCGACAGCGGAATTTTTCTTTATATTGGCTCGTTGATTCTCAAAGGCAAAATCCCATACAGAGATGTGTGGGAGAACAAAGGCCCGTTGGTGTTTTACATCAACGCGCTGGGGCTTTTCATCTCAGGCAATTCGCGCTGGGGAATTTGGCTGCTAGAATTTATATTCTTATTCATCGCAAGTTACATGGGTTACATCACCATCAAACATCTGCTGGGAGAAATACCTGCATTAATAGGAACGTTCATCTGGGTCATCGCGGCTGGGAACGTGCTGCAAGGCGGGAATTTCTCGGAAGAATATTCGCTTTTGTTTAGTTTCATCGCCGTTTTATTTTTCTTAAGAAGCATTGAAGAAACCAAAAAACTTTTAAACACAAAGGACACGAAGGTCACGAAGGAAAAAGATATAAGCAATTTTACCTTCCCCCCTTTGTGTACTTTGTGTCCTTCGTGGTTAAACGGTTTTATCATCGGCGCTTCGTTGGGATTTAATATCCTGCTGCGCCCAAACAACATCAGCATACAAGTTGCGATTGCGGGCGCGTATTTTGTGATCGCGATTCTTTCCAAAGATTGGCGGCTGCTGATTAACCGCGCCGTTCAAATTGCTTCGGGCATGTTGATTGTAGTTATCCCGGTCGTTTTATATTTCGCCGCTCATAGTGCACTAACCGAGATGATCAACGTGGTGATTGTGTTCAACGCGCAATACAGCGAAGGCGGCGGACTTTCGCGCATCGTTGATGGAATTACAAGCGCCGCGCGCGGAATTGGAATCCCACTGGTCACAGTTGCCTTCCTCGGATACATCCTCGCGCTGATCTCGCTCTTCAAAAAAAATATGCTCAACACAGCACAAGGAAAATTCCTTCTCATTCTAATAATCGGCTTGCCGATTGAAGCGGCCTTAAGCACTGTGTCGGGGAAAAACTATAACCATTACTTTATCGGCTGGTCGCTGTATGTGGGATTTTTATGGGGTTATGTAGTTTATGTATTGCTCAATCGCAACGCACCCTCATCCCCAGCCCTTCCCCCAAAGGGGGAAGGGAGTC
>VFKN01000171.1 GCA_009885525.1 Anaerolineaceae bacterium
AAGCCCCACGGCACAAGGTCAGAGAGGTTGGTAATAACCAATCCCTTCCAGAAGACCAGGATGCCCGCTACAAGCGCGATGGATAAAACCACGCCGAGAAAGCACAACCATAACCCCCAGGGGGTGAAGATGTTTTCGAGAATGATATTGAAGAGGTTGGCGATGTTCGTAAAGAGATTTGGTTTTTTATTTGTTTTCATGTTAACCTTCTTCCGTTGCGGTATCTTCAACATCAACAGGCAGGTAATACACGCGGCAGCCGGTTCCAAGATTTTCGCGCAGGCGATAAAACGGATGCTTGTGCAAAATCTGGCTGACGTTCGACTCGGGGTCGTTCAAATCGCCGAAGGTGCGCGCGCCGGTGGGGCAAGCCACACAGCAGGCGGGAGTGGCATCGGGGTCTACGCCAACTGTGAGACCGAGGGCAAGACCGCGATCAATTCTTTGATAGCAGAACGCGCATTTCTCGGGGACACCGCGCGGACGCCGTTCTACCTCGGGTTGACCAAACTCAGGCACAACAGGATTTTCGCCGGTGAATGATTCCCAGTTGAAGGAGCGCGCTTGATACGGGCAGGCCACTTCGCAGTAACGGCAGCCGATGCATTTATCGTAATCCATCATCACAATGCCGTCGTCGCGGTAGTAACTTGCTTTCACCGGGCAGACTTCCACGCAGGGCGCATGTTCGCATTGCATGCATGGGCGTGCGAGATAGATCGTCTTGCCGTCGAGTTCGCCCGCCTCGCTGACCACGTTCCACTGAATATCGGGGTTGATGTCGTTATGCGCCTGGCACGCGCGGGTGCAATATCCGCAGCCGGTGCATTTGGATTGATCAATCACCATCGCCCATTGATGCTCGCCTTTTGCGGCGGTTGAAGCATTCGCCTCGTTGATGGCGTAAGTTCCAGCGGCTACAGCGAGACCCACTGCGCTCAGTTTGATAAAGTCGCGCCGGTTGAATTTATTCTCCGTCGTCGTCATGGCGAACCTCCTCGGATTTTTTCAAAGCGGCACTATACAAGCGTTCCAACCAGGGCGAGAGCAGCATGCCGGCGGCAATGCCTATCAGCGCTGCGAGTCCGGCATAACCCAGCGGGCTGACCGGGGCGGGAGTGGACATTAGGGAAGCTTGATTAACCGCAGGGGTGGCCGCGTGTGCGTCAGCTGCCCCAGCGGGTTGCGTTTCAGCGGGCGGCACCGCATCACCGGATGCATGTATCTGCTCGGCGTGGCAGGCTGTGCATTTAGCCAGCGTGGCCTTGAAGGAATGATCGGGGACGGTATGCGCAGGGAGCGAAGTATCTTTTTGGGTGATGTGACAATCCACGCAGGTCACGCCTTTGTCGGCGTGAATGCCGTGATTTTTTTCGCTCACATCTTTATGGCAATATGTACAAATCTGCGAAGCATCATCGCCGGTGCCGGCCAACTTAAGCGAAGCGCTGTGCGGATCGTGGCAGTTGGTGCAGTCCATGCCGTTCTTGTAATGCGTGCTGCCTTCCCAGGCCTGCCAGCCAAAACGCGTATCCGTGTGACAGGTACCGCAGGCAGTGGGTGTGTTATTTATAGCCATCGCAGTATTGGGATGATCGCCGCCGGTATCTGTGTGACAGACCGCGCAAGTAACGCCGTCGGCGATCCATGTGCCGGTTTTTTCGTCGTAGCCGGTAACGTGGCAGCTCAGGCACGCGCTGGGGTTGCCTTGCGCATTCCATTCTTCAACAAAGACGGGGTCTTTGGTTGCATTTCCATGCATACCGTTTTCCCACATCATCTGAAAATCGGTGTGGCATTCGGCACAATTTTTTTTATCAGTCTGCGCGGGCGGCGGAGTGGTATCCTGTGCCGAAGCAACGGCAAGGGTAATGCCCGCGAACAATAGTGCGGATGCGAGGGCGATCAGGATTCTTTGAAAACGCGTGAACATGATGTTAACTCCTGCTATACGTGCGCGTGGGAAATGTTTTTCTTTGGGTGATGCCGCTGCGCAAAGCGGTAAACTTCACACTCAATGCAGGCTTCGAGCATATGCCCGTTTGGCGCATGATGAGCGGTCCAGCATGGTTGTTCGGCTGCAGAGGCGCGCAAGCGACTCTCTTCAAAGGAAAGCCCCTGCTCTATCCAGCATGGGATTCCTTTGTTCAAGAGCAGGTCGCGTTCCTTTTCGGCTTCAGCCTGCCAGCGCAGATCTAATTTGTGCAGCCAGTACACAATCAGCGCGGTCAAAACCAAAGGGATGAGTATGCGGCTTAACAAAATCAGTAATATAGTGAAAGTCGGGTTGGTGTCCATAGCGGGTTCCTTTCTTTATCCTGCCTACACTATACGACTTCCTTAAAGGAAAATAAATTCGGATGTCACCCCATCTTGGATGAAATCCCCCCATATCTTTATGGGTATTAAATCTGCTTGCCTTGCCCCATGTCTTTTCCCGTCTGTGGGGTATTTTCCCTATCTACAGGATTTGCTCTTTCGGGGGGATTAACTCCGAAAGAGCAAATCTTATTTCGTTTGGTAGTGGGTAAGTCGAAGTGACAAATCTTAACGCGAATTTCTCAAATGAAGCGAATGCCGCGAAAAAACCAAAATATTGGCGAAATTTGCCATCACTTACAAAGTAACCACTACCATTTCGTTTTCTAACCACCTGACCATTTTCATCTCAACGGGTGGTTGAGTAGCCGCGCTTGGTTGTCGAGCCTGTTGAGACACTTGTTCTTTAATCGCAGACACGGGCGCGCGCCCGAATATTATCTACTCTCTGAGCCTTCGCCTTATGACGGTACAAGATTTAACTAACGCACCTTACGTACTTTGTATCTTTTCATGTCGCTCCGCTCACATCGTCCCGATGTACTTTCGGGAGAACGACACTGCGTAAGGTGAGTAACTAAAAAACGGTTCAGGAAAATTTGATGTTTTCCTGAACCGTTTTTGTCTTTGTTATTGATTTGCTTACGCTTTGATAATTCCCTTGCGGATCGCATAGCGCACCAACTCCGAGCGCGAGTGGAGACTCAACTTGCGCATGATGTTCTCGCGGTGACGCTCCACGGTTTTGGGGCTGATGAACAGCACCGCAGCGATTTCGTCGTTGCTTTCGCCTTCCGCGAGATGAGTCAATACTTCGTGTTCGCGGCTGGTCAAACCATCGAGATTAATTTTCTCTTCGGCGGGACGATCCGCGCTGAGGTAATCGCGGACGAGCAGCTTTGCGAGCGATGGATACAGATACACTTCGCCCGCCGCCGCCGCGCGGATGGCGGTCAACAGTTCCTCGGGTGCGGCGCGTTTGGGAACGTAGCCCGATGCGCCTGCATCCAGCATTTGGAAGAAATATTCCTCGTCCTCGTGAATGGTCAGCGCGACGATTTTGATCTTGGGAAATTTGGCCTTGATCTCGCGCGTGGCTTCGATGCCGGTTTTATCGGGCAAGCCGATATCCATCAGGATCAGGTCGGGGTTTAATTCTTCCGCTTTTTGCAAAGCCTCGCCCGCCGTGGCGGCTTCGCCGACAATTTCCATTTCACTATGTCCGCCCAATAACATTTTCAAACCTGAGCGCACCACTGCGTGATCGTCCACCAACAAAAGACGTGTCATTACTTTCCTCTTTTCTATAACATTCCCTCACCCTAACCCTCTCCCTTTGGGAGAGGGAATGACTCCCTTCTCCGACGGGAGAAGGGTTGGGGATGAGGGTGCGTCACATTACATATTCACTGTATCCATCGAACCAACCGCCCCATAAGGGATGAGCGCTTCCACTTCGGTCCCGTAGTTAGGGCGCGAGCTTACATTCACCGAACCGCCGAGCAGCATCGCGCGTTCCTGCATACCCACGAGTCCGAGCGATATGCGTCCCGAGCGATTACGCGCAGACTCGAGGTCGAAGCCGAGTCCATTATCGCGTACCATAATATGCACCTTGTCTTTTTTATATTCCAACTTAATGTTGACGGTTGTCGCGTCAGCATGTTTGATGATGTTGTTCAACGATTCCTGCACGATACGAAAGGTCGCGATCTTCACCGCGCCGTCCAAGACCGGTTCATCGCCTTCGATGTCCACGCGCACCATCAGCCCTGTCATATCGTGGATGCGCGTCGCGTACCATCTCAGTGTGGCGGAAAGTCCCAGCTCGTCGAGATGCGCGGGTCTTAAATCTGTAATGACGCGCTGTAATTCCTTAATCGCATCGGATGTCATCGTTTGCAGCTGATTTAACAAGTCGCGGTTTTTTTTCTTTTGAATTCCTTCCGAGAATCCGCGCAGCCCCATGCCGATGGCGGTGAGCGATTGTCCCGTTTCATCGTGCAGGTCGCGCGCAATGCGCTGACGTTCTGCCTCCTGCGCGGCTACCACTTTGCGGAACAACTCCGCGCGCAATTCCTCACGCTGCTTTGATTCTTGAAAACGCTCCTCTTGCAATTGCGCGATCTTGCGGTCGCTTTCCACTTGAAAGGCACGCAAAAAACGGATGACGAACACCGCCGCAAAGAACGCTGCCGCGGCGCGCAATAATTGAACAGGGAATCCAAATGTATGCAGGAACAAATCCTGATTCAAAAATTGAGAAGGGGGCAGCGCGCTTGCGCTGGTAAACATTTGACCGATCAAACCGTACCACCCGAATGCCACGGATGCCCACAAGCTATCCCGCCCGAAACTGATCAGACCTGCGCGGCGAAATGCGCGCTGCTGCACGATCAACCCGGCAGCGGCGAGAATACTGGCGGGCATCGCCAGCGAATACCGCGTCCACACATCCGCGATGACAGGCAGATCTTGCAGCGGATATTCGCCCTTGAACTGTGTGATTCCAAAAACCCAGACCGCTTCCAGCGCAAGCGGGATGATGAGGCTAACGCGCCATGTGGATTCGTTTCCGAGCACAAGAAAAGAGCCAAATGCAGCCAGCGATAGAAATGAGAATACCAGCAGCCCCAATTCAAATACAGCGATAAGGCTTTGAAAATCTGAATTGAAGTGCCCCATGACCTTGAACATTTCCATCCACTCGTGCGCCGCGTGGACCAGACCGAACGCCGCCAGCGGACGTAACGCCATACGCAGGCGCGCGTCGGTGGAATGTCCGCCTTCCATTGCCACCAACAGGCCCATGCTGAAAAAGGCGAGCCCGTAAAAAAAGTAGATGAAAATTAAAGGCGATTCGGTCATTGACATGATAAACCTGCTTTTATATTACCATGTTACGAATTGATAGCTTCCATGCGAATTTCCCAAGAAAACATGATAAATGTCACCCGTACAGGCAAATAAAAAAACATCCGCGCCACAGACGATGCTGGACGCAAAAAAATAGGCCACGCTTTTGGCGTGGCCTATAATTTATTACAATTTACTACTTTGTTTTTGCAATCACTGCGGCAAATGCCTGCGGATTGCGTACTGCCAAATCTGCCAGCATCTTGCGATTAAGTTCGATGCTTGCCTTCTTGAGCGCTGCCACCAACTTGCTGTAGGTGGTGCCGTTCAAACGGGCCGCGGCGTTGATGCGGGCGATCCATAACTTGCGCAGATCACGCTTGCGGACGCGGCGATCACGGGTGGCGTACCACAGGCTCTTGAGCATGGCTTCGTTCGCACGTTTGAATAGTAAGTGCTTCGAGCCGCGCTGGCCTTTTGTGATCTTCAAAACTTTCTTGTGACGTAGATGCCCTTGCGGGCCTCCTTTTACGCGCATTTCTTATACCTCCTGCAAACTCGCGGGCGTCGGCAGGTCATGCCAGTTGTGTACACCCGAAAGCCGCAAATAAAAATTGACGATGATTATGAAAGACTAGCTTTTCATATGAGGGGCAAGACGTTTAATCCGTTTGATGAACTTGCGACCCTGTACTACGATCGTTTCGCTCAATAACGCCTTGGTGCGATCCGACGTTCGGCGGCGTAAATGGCTTTTTCCGCCTTTGGTTCGCACAAGTAAGCCGGAGCCGGTTAAGCGAAATCTTTTGGATGTCGCTTTATGCGTCTTCAGTTTTATTTTTCCAGACTTCTTTGCTTTGCGAGGCATTGCTGTTACTCCTTTCAAAAATTTAACTGCGATATATGTTTCCGCAGGCTATCAACAAGTTTGGACTTACGACGTTTCAGCCTTGACTTCGGGCTGATCGCCCTTTTCCTTCTTTTTTACTGCGCCTTTAGCGGGGACCAACACCACGAGCATGGTGCGCCCTTCCATTTGCGGCGACACTTCCACGACGGCGACATCGCTCAAATCATGGACAATCTCTTTCAGATCCTCGAGCGCAATTTCGGGGTAATCCATTTCACGCCCGCGGAATTTGACAGTGACACGTACCTTATGACCCTGGCCAAGCCAGCGGCGGGCATCGTCCACTTTGAAATCGCGATGCGCCCCGTTTGTTTTCGGGCGCAGACGGATTTCTTTTATTTCAATCTTGGTCTGAGTCTTTTTTGCTTCGCGTTCTTTCTTTGCTTTTTCGTAAATGAATTTCCCAAAATCCATTACGCGGCAAACGGGCGGAACTGCCCCGGGCGAAACTTCCACAAGATCCATTTCGGCGTCGCGGGCAATTTGCAAAGCCTGGCGAATCGGCACAACACCGACATTGCCTCCATCCGGACCGATTAGGCGAACTTCCGCAACGCGGATGCCTTCATTTACTCGAAATTCGTTGGCGCTGATAAGCTTACTCCTGTTTATCTATGAAACAAATCCAGCCTTCTAGGGCTGGTTTTTTAGCGGTCGAATAATACCATGAAGGGCAATGAGTCGTCAATAAAAATTCTGTGGCGTGGCATTTACGCCGCCAGCCTATGCAGACGGCATAAATTCGTGTTACCGCGCAACCTTCGCCCGCATCACATATTGATTGACCGCGCCAAAGCGATATTTGTATTCTTCATCGCCGCGCATGAAGTCGAACTCGGTGCGCTTTTTTTCGCAGCACCATTGCAGGATGTATGTGAGCAAAACCCAGCCGGGGGACAATTCCATGAAGGCGCGGTCAACGCCGGCGTTGTAGCCCCATAGTTTATTGTCATAATCAAAGTTGAGCGCGGCGGCGATGCGTTGACCGTCCGCTTCGAGGAAGGCGAGCCAGAGCCAGCCGTTCTCGTGCGCGGTGCGGATCACTTCGCGCATTTGCGTGCGCATGGGTTCTTTCAAAAAATTCGCTTTACTGGGGTCTTGTTCCATTAAATGAATAAAAGCATCAATTTCAGATTCTACGTCTTGCATATCGGAGATATACCAGCGGACACCGCGTCCGCTTTCTTCGGCGCGGCGCACTTTGCGGCGGATTTCGTGGCGCTGTTTCTTTTCGACGCGGGAGAGATATTCATCAAAGTCGCCGTTCAATTTGATGCGCGGAGTTGGGCGATACATCTCTTCGTGGTGAGTCCAGTTCCGCGCGGCTGATTCAGATTTGAGGGCGGCGAGAGTCGCGGATGAATCGGGGATGTTGTACCAATCGAGGTTGGGTAAATTTTCGCTGGCAATGAAATCCAGCAATCCCGAAATGAATCGCGCGTGGTCGTCCATCCGCGTGATGATGTCGAGATAGTCGGAAATTTCAATGCTGCCGATTAAGAGAAGCGCGGGCTGATTTTCATATTCCGCGATGAAGAGCGGCGCGATGCCGATGAGTTTTTCATCTTCGCGCGCGCTGATGAGAACCAATTGCGCGTCATTCCATTCGCCGCCACCGCGATGCTGCCACCACGTGTGTTGATATTCGTAACGGAGAAAAGGTGTGTGTGTGATGGATTCTTTTAAGAGGTCATTCCACTCTTGGGGATTAATTTCGGAAAAATCTTTGTGAAGTGTATAGTTCATAGCCGCCAAA
This sequence comes from Anaerolineaceae bacterium, assembly GCA_009885525.1. Lineage (GTDB taxonomy): Bacteria > Chloroflexota > Anaerolineae > Anaerolineales > Villigracilaceae > Villigracilis. The sequence goes on from VFKN01000171.1 coordinate 7,842, forward strand.
TTTTACCAGTATAATGATGATGTCATTGTGAACAATGTCGCTGCGAGGAACGAAGCAGCCTCCTGTCGTGTAAGAGATTGCTTCGGGAAGATCGCCCTCGCAACGACATTATGGATAACTGATTAAGGTTTATTCTTACATGCCTCTTGACCTCACTATTACGCCGCTTTACAGAATTAACGGACAGGATGCCGCGAACCTGCCCGGCTTGCTTGCGTTGATGCCCCCGCAAAACGCCGCACGCGGACGTGAACGTGACCGCCTGATCGTCTATTTGTTACTCGCGGGTAATTCCACTTTTTCAACCAGTGAATATAAACAAGTCGCGCAAGATGCTGCGGATATGTTTTACCAAACCCCCGGCGCGCTGACCACCGCGTTACGCGCCGCCGCAGAGCTGGTGAATGCGACTCTGCTTCAACGCAATATGACCACCAGCAGTCAGGGTCAATATGCGGTGGGCTGGCTTACGCTGGCTGCGCTGCGTGATAACCAATGCACGTTTTCGTTGAGCGGACCAATGCACATTTTTTGGTATGGCGAAAACGAAGTGCGTCATATTCATGAGCCGGTGGTTTCGGGAAAGGGTCTTGGCGCAAATCAATCGGCAAGTGTTCATTATGCACAGGCGACATTAAATGCGAGTGATCGCCTGCTCTTTTTGGGACGCGCGCCAAACGATTGGGCGTCGGCGCTTAATGATGCAACGCCTGCTTCGTTGAATGCAATGCGCCGCCGCTTGCTGAAATCTACACAGGCGGATTTAAATGCAGCGCTGATGCAAGCAACGGAAGGCGCGGGTGTTTTGAATTTATTAAGCGGCGCAGAAGAACCTAAAAAAGAAGAAGTAGCGCCGCCTCCGACTCCCACGAATTTATCGCGCCATGACGAATCTTTTTCCACACCCGCTGAGACGCCATCCTCCGCGCATATTGTTCAACCTGCGGGATACACAACGCCGCCCCAAAACGAATCATATCCACAGACGAATCCGATTTCGAATTTACCGCGCACCACAGGGTCGCGTGATTTTCCATCTTCGATTCCGCGCATTAGCAAACCTGTGACAGGTGAATTAACTCTGCCAGTTGAAGAAATAAAAGAAGAAGAACCAAAACAGGAAGAGCAGAAGCAGGAAGAACCGCAAGAGGAAAAACCCAGCGCGCCGAGAAAAATCCGAAGACGTGCTGCGCCGCGTGAAACCTCCGAGCGGACGCGTCAAGTCGCGAAGCTGGTTGCAACCGGCATCCAGACAACGCGGCGCGTCAGCGCATCCATTGGCGAGCGATTAAAGATGTTCCTTCCGCGTTTATTGCCGAACCCTGAAACGGGCGACACGGTGACGCTATCGACGACGATAATGCTTTTTATTGCGGTGTTGATTCCGTTAATTGTGGTGACGATCGCGAGCGTTGTCTATTTGCGTTATGGACGCAGCCAGCAATACGATGCCTATCTGCTACAGGCGCAGGAGATGCGTAATCAAGCAGTGGCGATTACCGACCCAATCGCCCAGCGCAAATCCTGGGAAAATGTTTTGTTAAATGTGGATATTGCCGAGTCGCACAGGCAAACTTCAGAAACGATCACATTGCGTCAGGAAGCAAATACGAACCTGGATAAATTACTGAACATTACGCGCTTGCAATTTAACCCGGCATTCAGCAGCAATTTGGGAATTGACATCAGCCGCATGGCAGCCGGTGATCAGGATTTATTCCTGCTTAACGCGGCAAACGGAGAAGTGCTCCGCGCGCAGTCTACAAATAACGGGCGCGGTTTTCAATTGGATAGTACGTTCAGCTGCGGTCCCGGTCAGTATGGAGAATATAGAGTCGGTCCGCTGGTAGATATTCTCGCGCTGCCCGGTTTGAATGTGATCAACGCCACGCTGCTCGGCATCGACGCAAACGGAAATTTGTTATATTGCGCGCCGGGGCAAGTCGCGAAAGCCATTCCGCTGCCCACTCCCGATACTAACTGGCAGCGCGTTACCGCATTTACAATTGACGGCGGCAACCTGTATGTTTTGGATGCGCCCGCGCGCGCCGTTTGGGTATATACTGGTCAAGATGGCTCATTTATTGACCGCCCGTATTTTTTCTTCGGCGGACAAACGCCTGAAAAACAGGATGTTATTGACCTGGTCGTTTCGGGAGATGACTTATTCATGCTCCATTCAGATGGACATCTTTCAACCTGTTCCTTCAGCCGCATTGAATCAAAACCGACGCGCTGTCAGGATCCCGCCCCATTAACCAATCCATCTGCGGCATATCAGGATATTGACCTGTTCGCGAGCGCACACCTCACACAAATATTATTCACCGTACCGCCTGATTCATCCATCCTTTTATTGGATGCAGACAGACAGGGCGTGCTGCGATTTTCACCGCGGTCGCTTGAGTTACAAAATCAATTACGCCCAACGACGGGAACGGCAAACCCTATATCACCGGGTCCGGTTGGCGCAGTAGCCATCGCACCGAATCACGTGCTGTATATGGCAATAAACGGTCAAGTATATTTAACAACGAATATGCCTTAAGTTGCCCTCATCCCCGGCCCCTTCAACAGGCTCAGGACATCGCCTTCTCCCAGAGGGAGAAAAGAGTCGGAGTCTCCTCTTCCCTTGGAAGAGAGTTAGGGTGCGGGCAAGCAAGTTAAAGGAGAAAAAAGATGCCAGGCTTTTTTGAAATGCTCTTGAATTTATTTAGACCCGCAAAATACCCCGCGGATAGTGTCAACGAGCCCGCGCAGATTACGCAGAGCAAAGTGCTGGCGCTGGTATATGACCCGATCATGGATTCAGCCACCGGCGTAACCCTTTCGCAGCAGCAGAATTGGTATCACAGCGCAGATCTGATCACAGGATTTCTGGCGGATATGACCCAGGTCAGCGGGGGCATGGCGCGTTATCAGATCGTCCAACGCGTTGATATCAACGAATTCCCCGCCAAGACGGATGGTTTTCGATATACTCCCCAAACATATATGAGCACGCTACGCGGCATGGCGGCTCCGTACATGCCCCAGGAAGTGAATTACAACGCGATTATCAGCAAATACAATATTTTGCAGCGCGTGGCAAGCAATGAAATTGACGAAGTATGGATTTTTGGTTTTCCACATGCCGGCTTTTACGAATCCATTATGGCGGGACCGAATGCTTTTTGGTGCAACGCGCCTCCATTAGCGAACACATCTGCGAGCAAGCGCCGCTTTGTCATCATGGGATTTTCCTATGAAAGATTTATCGGCGAGATGCTGGAAGCGTACGCGCATCGCGCAGAGTCGATCATGGAAAAAACATTCGCCAAAACAACCGCCGACGCAAATCTATGGAAGCGATTTATTCGCTATGAAAAGAGCGCGCCGGGTAAATCGGCTTGTGGAAATGTTCACTTCGCGCCGAACAGCCAGCGGGACTACGAGTGGGGCAACCCAACTCCCGTCCGAAGTGAATGCTACGACTGGCTGTTGAATTTCCCCAATTTTAAAGGTGATGTGCGCACAGTGGACTCGTCCGAATGGGGGAAGGGCGAAATCCGCGCACATCACCGCTGGTGGTTCAATCATTTCCCGCGGGTGGCGGGACGTAAAAGCGGGATCCACAATAACTGGTGGCAGTATGTGGTCAATCCGCAGCAGGTGATCGTATAAAAAGGGTTAATAACTTCGCGCCATAACAAAACGGCGCGAAGTGTTTTTAAGCAGGATGTTTTTACAATAGCATGCAGCCTAATTTTGATCTTTATGTTTCATTGATTTATTTCCTGGCGGCAATCCCTTACGCGTGGATGGGGCTATATGCGTGGCGCAAACGGCCGGCGGTGGCAGTCACGCCATTTGCGTGGTTAATGTTATCTGTATCTGTGTGGACGCTGATGTATGCACTGGAGATTGCGCTGCCGACCCTCCCGTTAAAGATACTCGCGCTCAAGCTGGAATATATCGGCTCTGCATCCACTCCCATTTTTTTGCTTTTCTTTTCATTTGAATTTACAGGGAAAAGTCACTGGCTCACATTGCGCACGCGGCTTTTGTTGTGGGCAGTTCCGCTCTTCACGCTGCTGCTGATCTGGACAAACGAATATCATCGCCTGATGTGGGAAATAACCGGCATGTTAAAAGTCGATGACCTTTTATTGCTCAATATAAATTACAACCCGTTTTTTTTGGTCTTTGCTGTTTTTTCATTTGCAATCACACTGGCTGCGGTCTTTTTACTGCTTGCTGAAATGATGCAGCGCCCTGGCGATTACCGCGCGCAAGTATTCCTGATCGTTCTCGGAATCCTTGCGCCATTAGTGGGCAGTGTTTTTTACACCACAAAAGTAAACATCATCTCCGCGTTGGATGCCACCCCGATCTTGGCGCTGCCCGCCAGTCTCGGACTTTCCTGGGCGGTTACGCGGCGCTACCGCCTGCTGCAATTACTGCCGCTCGAATATTTAACCGTTCTAAAGAATATGAAAGACGGCGTGATCGTCGCCGATCCGCAGCACCGTGTGGTCTATCTCAACCCGATTGCAGAGAATCTGCTGGGGCGTTCAGAAGCGGAAGCGATCGGTCAGCCGCTTAATTATGTTTCAAATATTTATGGCGAAAAAATCGCGGCTTATTTGAGCAGCGGAGAATCCCGGGCGGAGTTAAATTTCGGCGATGGCGGTCAATCCAAGACCTTTGAAGTAATCGTTTCGCCGGTCGCACCCATGAACGTTGCAAAAGCCGCAGGTGGATCAGACCGCATGATCGTCCTGCACGATATTACCCACCTTAAAGAAACGGAGACCGCACTCAGCCGGCGCGAATCGATTATGTCTGCGATCAGCCTGGCGGCGGAGCAGTTCCTCAAGGAATCCACATGGGAACACACCATCCCCGGCGTGCTGGAAAAGATCGGGCAGGCAGCCAATATAAGCCGTATCTTTGTGGCTATGAATTACGTTGATCATAACGGCTATATTTATTCCAGTTTATGTTATGAATGGGCAAATGCCGATGCAGCTCCACAGATCAACAATCCTTCCGTGCAGCATGTTCCGCTGCGTAAAGCCGGCATGGGCAGATGGGAGAAAATGCTCTCACAAGGTAACCCGATCCACGGATTGGTGAAGGATTTTCCAGAAACCGAGGTTGGATTTTTCCAGAAAATTGGCAGCCAATCTATTGCAGCCATGCCGGTCTTTGTGAACAAACAATGGTGGGGATTCATTATGTTTGATGAATGCCGCCACGAACGCCAATGGACAAATACGGAATTGGAAGCGTTAAGCATTGCCGCCAGTATATTCGGCTCTGCCGAAGCGCGCGCGCGTACCGAACAAAAGTTGATCCGCCGCCAGCGCGCATTAAATTTATTACACGAGATCGTCACGGTATCGCTGCAAGCGGATAAGATAAACGATATGGCGCAAACAGTTGTAGATCGGATGGGAGAATTGATCAATGCTGATGGGTGTTTTCTGACTCTATGGGACGAAGCCCGCAAGCGAACAATCCCCCTTGCGGCGTACGGTCCCTTCAAAGATACGTACACCTCATTAGGTCCCCAGCCCGGTGAACATACATTTACAGAATCTGCATTGACGCTGGGTCATACACTGGTCATTGAAAACACAAATGACACACGCTATGCCGATCCGCGAATCGTAAAGCATTTCCCATCCGTCTCCGTGCTTGTACTTCCTTTGATGGTAATGAACAAGAAATTGGGAAGCCTCCTGCTTTCGTTTGACGTCCCTCATCGCTTCGAGGCCGAAGAAATTTCGATCGGTGAACAGGCCTCGGCCTTGATCGCACTCGCGCTCGAAAAATTTCAGGCAATGGAGGAGGCGGAACGGCGCGCCACATCTTCTGAAACACTGCGAAAAGCAAGCGCAGCCATTGCCGAAACCCTCAAACCGGAAGAAGCCGTATCAAGGATCCTCGAACAACTCAAGCAGGTTGTTGCATACGACAGCGCATCTGTGCAATTGATCAATGGGGACAACCTGGAGATCATCGGCGGGAGCGGGTTCCCGGATTTAAAATCCGTGATTGGCATATTATTCCCAATACCGGGTGATAACCCCAACACGGTTGTGATTCAAACAGGCAAGCCATACCTGCTGCCGGATATCGGTAAGGTATACCAAATGTTCAAACTGCCTCCGCACAACCACATCCGCTCGTGGCTGGGAATCCCTTTAATTTTTCAAGAGCGCGTTATTGGTTTGCTCGCCATCGACAGCATCAACCCAAATCAGTTTAGAGAAGAAGATATCAACCTCGCGACGATGTTCGCAAATCAGGTTGCGGTGACATTGGAAAATATGCGCATTTTCAAAGAGACACAAGACCAGGCCATCACCGATGCATTGACCGGCATTTATAACCGCCGCGGTTTATTCCAAATCGGCGATTCTGAACTGATCCGCGCGCACCGCGCCAGCCGCCCGTTCAGCATCATGATGTTCGACATCGACCACTTCAAAAAGATCAACGACCATTACGGTCACACCGCAGGCGACCAAACCCTGCGCGGACTCGCCGAACGATGCCGCGCCAACTCGCGTTCAGTAGATGTGGTTTCCAGATACGGCGGCGAAGAATTCATCATCTTCCTCCCTGAGACCAGCCTTGAAGCGGCGCGTGTCATCGCCGAACGTCTGCGCGAATCCGTGATGGATACACCCTTTCCAACCGAAGCCGGCTTATTGCACATCACCATCAGCATTGGCATCGCGCAGGCAAATGACCACGACGTGCTAAAGACCCTGATCAAACGCGCCGACCAGGCACTTTATAACGCCAAACGAATGGGGCGTAATTGCGTTGTGATGAATAGCGAGACTCAGCCCCTCCCCCAAATTTGATACAGCCCCAAGTTTCCGCTCTCACCATCGGATAAAAACGACGCGGAGACACGCATCCCGATTTTATCTGCGAGCGCAGATAACTCTCCGCTCGAAAAGTGATGCGCGTACCGCAAGCCATTTCCGCCGCTGCGCCAATCCAATAAATAATCGCCTTCATCCAAATCGTCTGCGTGAATGTTAACCTTATCCCACGGCTGAATCCGCGCGGTGAGTTTTTTGCTGTTCAAGAATTGCCAGTTGGATAAAATAAATTTCCCATCCTCTTTCAACAAATCGCGGACGGTTTTTAAAATATCCAAACGCATTTCAACAGATGGGATGTGATGTAAAACAGCGAAGGCGAAAATAGTATCGAAAGTAGAAAGTGGAAAGTGAAATGACCATTCTTCTGAAGTTAAATCTGCCTGCATAAATTTCACAGGAAATGAATGCGAATGCGTTGCGGCGGATAGTAGTGGAAGGCTAAAATCCACGCCGAGATAGGAACCGTGGTGGTCACGCCGCGTCAACTCGCGGGCGAGTTCTCCGTTGCCGCAGCCGATATCGAGGATGGCTTCATCCCCGTGCAGCGAATCCAAAATCCGCTTTACACCCGGCTGCAATCTCTGGCGCGTGGATGAAAACTCCGCGCCGAAGCGCGTATAAAATTCGCGGTTGAGTTCAATCAATTTTTGAGCGGTGGATGGATTCATAACAGCATTATAATTCCTGCATGTTATTGTCAGCTTATAAACTTGAAAAATTTTCGCGGGAGTTTGAAACAAAAACCCCGCAAGAGATCATCGAGTGGGCGGTGGATAGATATTCCCCTTATATTGCAATGAGCTCGTCCTTTCAAACACAGTCCATGCCGCTGCTGCATATGATGTCGCAGATCGCGCCTGATATGCCCATCTTCTTTATCAGTACCGGGTATCATTTTTGGGAGACGCTGCTGTTTCGTGAAAAACTGGCTGAAGAATGGAAGTTGAACATCGTCGATCTCTACCGCGATTCACGCTGGGATATGTTTGTGCATCAGCGGATGCGGTCGCTGCCATTGGACGACCCGAATCTGTGTTGTTTTATGCACAAGGTACAGCCGATGCAAAAAGCGCTGCTGGGATATAAAGCATGGATCAGTGGAATCCGCCGCGACCAGACTTCGGTACGCGCGCAGGCAAAAATTTTGGAAATGCAGGAAGATGGCTTGTTGAAAGTCAATCCATTATTGAACTGGACAAAAAAAGATATCCAAAGATATATCGAGGATAATAACCTGCCGAAGCATCCGCTGTTCGAGAAGGGGTATCGCAGCGTAGGCTGCGCGCCATGCACGATTGCGATCGGCGTCAACGATGATGAGCGCGCGGGGCGCTGGGCAGGCAAAGGCAAAGTGGAGTGCGGCTTGCATACTGATATGTTCCGCAAAAAAGATATTTCCGATTCAAAGGATGAATTTCAAATGGATGTTTCGGACGTGGATCATAACAATAGTGAAAAATAATCGAAAGATAAAAAAATTCCACAGGTTCGCCTATGGAATTTTGGTAGTGGCTCAAAGTACATGATTATGGGTAATTGCCAAGTTGTACTCAACAATGAACCAGCGAGTCACAAGATGATGCATATACTCGACTTTAGAAAAGGATAA
>VFKN01000199.1 GCA_009885525.1 Anaerolineaceae bacterium
AACGCGATCAATTCTTCTCGCGATAATTCTTCTATCCGTGCCTTGGCCGTCTCTGCTATCATGCTGCTTACAACACCGTTCTTCTCAAAAAGTCGTGAGCAGTTACCTTTAGAGTAAACACTGGCAGCTATAAAAGTATTACAGAAAATTGGATATCCAAACCCAAAAGCGGCGCGCCCTTTTCAGAACGCGCCGCTTTTGTAAATTTATTTCCTATCTCAGTAAACTCATACCGTCAAACCAGACCGTGCCGCTGGCTTTGGAGTAGGTAAATATCACTTTCACTTTGGTATATGCCGCGGGTGCGGTGAAATTCACTGTGACCTGTTTCCAGTCGTATGTTTTCCCTGTCGGACATTTCAAGGTTTTCGTTCCTTTCAAGAGCGTTCCACTATAGAACGAAACTTGCGCCTGGCAGAGACCCAGCGTTGGCTTATTACTGGCTTTGACCCAATAGGAAAATTTGAAGGCATTGCCCTTTGCGCCGCTGAGTTTGCTGAGCGTTTGCGTTAGCGTTTTGGTTTTGCCTTTTGCACCGGCAATCTTTACAGATGCTGTGCCTTCTTGCTTGACCGTGGTGGATTTCCCATCGGTCAAGGCGAAGTTGGCAGCCACCCAGGAGGTTGGGATCTTTGATGTTGGTTTCGGATATTTGTTGAACCCACCGTTGAGGAGACGTTGGATTTGGTAGGTCACTGTGTTGTCGGTGCTGGTACTGGCTAAATTAGAATCTGTCACAACGTTTGCAAAGATGGACGCGGTCACAGTCCCGGTGCGAGTCATACCGCTGACAGCCACGTTATAGGTTGTGCCGTCATTTGGCGCGGCTATAGTGACAGTTCCCGTAGTCGCGCCCGCAGTGCCGGTCAGAGTGACGTCTCCCGTAGCGAAGCCGGTAACAGGTTCGCTAAAAGATACAGTGAAGTTAATTGGCGAAACAGAGGTCGGGTCGGCTTGCCCCGCTGCCTGATTGATCGTTACACTAGGCGGCGCCAACTTGACGACTACGATATCATCCCCACCCGCATACGTATTTATCGGCGCGCTCGTTCCCACATTGAAGGTCGCGCTACTATATCCCGTCACAAACACATTGCTGTTGCCATCCACGCTCATGCCCAGGGCGCGGTCACTACTCGCTGACCCATAGAAGGTATGCCACAGATAATTTCCGCTGCTGTCGATCTTGACGACTACGATATCATCACCGCCCGCATGGGCATTTCTCGGCGCGTTCACTCCTACGAGGAAGGACGTTGGGCTATAGCCTGCCACAACCACATTGGCATTGCTGTCCGTACTCACGCCCCAAACACCGTCGCCAACCACCGACCCATAGAAGGTGTGCCACAGGTAGTTACCGCTGCTGTCCATCTTGACGACCACGATATCATAATTATTTGCGGCGGCTGGTGTATGCGCATTTATCGGTGCGCCTGCTCCTACATCGAAGGTCGCGATGCTCTCCCCAGCCACAATCACATTACCGCTGCTATCCACGGTCACACTATGGCCCGTGTCGGTAGTTGCCGCTGCCCCATAAAAGGTATGCCATAGATAGTTTCCATCGCTGTCTATCTTGATGACCATAATGTCATTACCGCCCGCATACGCATTTTTCGGCGCGTTTGCTCCTATGTTGAAGGTCGCGCCGCTACTTCCCGCCACAATCATATTGCCGCTGATGTCCGCACTCATATCCCAGACTATATCGTCACCCGCCGCTCCCCCAAAGAAGGTGTGCCACAGGTAGTTTCCACTGCTATCCATCTTGACGATCACAACATCATTGAAGCCTGTATACGCATTTTTTGGCGCGGCTATTCCCACGTTGAAGGCTGCGCCACTATTCCCCGCCACAGTCACATTGCCGTTGCCATCTATGATCAGTCCTCTAGCGGAATCACTACTCGCTGCGCCCCCATAGAAGGTGTGCCACAGGTAGTTTCCGTTGCTGTCCATCTTGACGACCACGATTTCCGTGTTTCCTGCAAACGCATGTTTCGGCGCAGCCAATCCTACATTGAAGGTCGCGCCGCTAGTTCCCGTCACAACTACATTGCTGCTGCTGTCTATAGCTACTTTAGTAGCATTTTCAATCCCTGCCGCTGACCCAAAGAAGGTGTGCCATAGATAGTTTCCGCTGCTGTCCATTTTGACAACCACAATATCACCCAAGCCTCCACCAGCATGCGGATTTTTCGGCGTGATCGCGCCCACATCGAAGGTTGCCTGGCTGAGCCCTGCCACCACCACATTACCGCTGCCATCCACAATTATGCTATTAGCATTGTCACCGCTCGTCGCGGACCCAAAGAAGGTATGCCATTGATAGGTTGGGTCAATCGTCACTTCATAGCGCGGGTTGTATGCGCCTAATCTAAAACCAACCTGTCTGTCGCCTATGATTTTGAAGCGTACAGTTACAGGGATATTTTTCCCGTTGATTACTTGCCAGGCGATTGGCGCGCTCTCGCGTACCGCGCCAGACTCCAACTGGATTAACAAACTGCCATCGGCATCCGCTTTGAGCGGGGCGTTGTAGCGCAGCCCAATATTGGCAGCGTCGGCGCCAGCGGCCAGCAGGTAGGTACTCTTCATCACGCCTGAAGCAGCGCGTTCGTAGCGCGCCGTTATGCCTGCCCACAAGTTGGGATAGGTGACGCGGCTCAACTCGGCAGGTTTGCCCATCCCAGTTGCAGCGGTGGCGCTGATCGGCATGACCGAATTGGCGTTCACAAATTCGACGATCAAAGTCTGGCGCAAGGAAGCCATATAGATCTTCTGCAGGCTAAAGCCGATCACGCTGTTGCCTGCTGTGAATTGCAGGACCTGCGCGGACGTTTTGGCTTGCGTGGGCGCAATCCCCAACAGGCCAAACATCAAAGCGAACACAGCAAATACTAATATGGTTTTGAACAAGGCTCTCATTTTATTATCTCCTTTGGCGAATGGTCGGCGCGCACTTCGCGCCGCTGAATTTACACATCATACAACACTAATTGCTGCAAAAGCGTTACAAAAATTCAAGTTTCCAAAACGAAGCGGCACGCACTGAATGGTTTCTGCACGCTCCATTCCGGCAAATGTAGAACGCAATCAATTTCAGTCATATCTATCATACAAATTAAAATAAAATTTACGTTGGAAAATAGAAGAAATAAAGATAAAATAGGGCAAGGATTTTCAATGACATTCATTGCCCACAATCCATCCCGCTTCTTTCATCAATTGGGGAAAATCGAATCTGAAGGCTCATCCGCTTTTCTGGATGCGCAGCAGATTTATTTGCGCGAGAATAAGATCTGCGGCTTTGTTGAAATTCAAGTCAGCAATACGACCCAGGTTATTCTGCTTTTCGCGCAGGGTGTGCTTGCAGGCACATACTTGCTGGAAGATGACAACAGCAAACCATTACAACTTATAAATCTATCCACCGTATGGGATGGAAGACCAACGCCCATCCGCACAGTGGAATTTCAGCCAATCGTAGGGCGGATGGTTTGGCTCGCGCTTGAATCGCAGATCAGTGGGAGGTTCGAAATCGCGGGAAGCACAGAATGGGGAAAGCAGCTGGAAAATTGGAAGTCAGAAAAATTCAGCGGCGCTATTGAAGCCATCACAGAAAAAGCGCAAAGTATTTTCTACATCCACGAAGGCAGCATACTGGATGCTGAAGCATTTTTTTATAACGGGCAGGAATTTACAAATACTTCCTCTGCGTATCGTCAAATACAAAATCTGGAATCATTAAAGATCATTACCCACAAATCATCCCCTGCTTCACAATCACAGCAATGTCTCATGCTGCGCCAGGGTATTTTGTATTGGGGCAACGGGGTATTAAACAGGTATCAGGAGATGGTCGGTCAAAAACTGATCAAGATGGCGCAAAAAGATATAGAAGATATCACCCAACCCTGGGGATGGAATCTTTTCATTGAAAATTCCACATTGCGCGATGAGCATTTCTTCTCGTACGTTCAAACCGCGGCCCAGGCTTATCGCGCTATTTTCATGGAACTTGGAAATCAAATGGGGCAAGTGGTTGGTAATGCGCTTACGTTTCGCATCTTAAATGAAACTTTTGAAGCATTAAGTAAAGATACACGCTCCCCGCTGGAATTACACAGATTGATTCCCGCCGCTTTTTCGGAATAAAGATAATTGAAGATGCCTGCCTTCTTTGGGATGGCGGTTGTTTACTCGTATGTTTATCATTACGAACCATGAGATCGATCAACAACAGCATGGATAAAATAAACGAGTCCACTGCAAAAACCAATTAAACACAAAGGGATACAAAGGAAAATCTTTTTCATTAATTAAAACCTTCGTGTACTTTGTGTCCTTCGTGTTTAAAGACCTTTTTGCAGTAGTCATAAACGTCCCGCAGGAAAATCTGCGGGACGCTTATTTTATTTCGTCGGTTTGCAGCGCTGCGGCTCCTGGCCTGCTGTGTTTGTAATGCCAAATGCTTCGCGGCAGACGTTATCAAAACCATAGAATGCTTTGAGCGGATAATATGGATTGTTCTTTACAGATGACCCGGCTTCTTCTTCTGTATACCGGTCTACATAATCCATGGCGCCAATATCTTTTATTCCGCCATCCGCAATCACGCCGTATAAAAAGCGTTCGCCTGCAAACGAACGTTTGAACGCGATCTGCACAGTAGCCTTCTGCCCTGCATAGATACGAACCCACGCCAGATCAAAATCATTGCCGATGCCGGCGGTTGTATCAAAGATGACTTTATCATATCCGTCGCCAGGGAGCGGCGCGTCAGAGCGCTCCGCAGAGAGTCCGCCTGTATCGAGGTTGGTATCCTGTGCGATTTGCACGTTCTCCGCGGTCCAGTTCACATCATAAGGCGGGTGGGCAATGATGATATAGTCGCCAAAGCCATCCGCATTCGTATCCAATTCCACACCGTAATTAATGCCGATCTTATTGTTCGGGTCTTTACCTATAAGTTCGATCGAGACGTAGAAAAATCTTTCATCATAAAACAGGTTATAGCTAACGATATCCAAATCGGGCACATAAGTCATATCTTTTAAGAAGGGGCGCTCAAACCAGTTGTACTTGTATGATTCTCCATAAGGCGCGCGGTTTTCTGGAGCAGTATCCACAGAAGGAACGTCATTGACAATCTTTTTCCCATTCTTAACATCCGTTGAAGGAACAAGTGAGTGGGGAATTTTTGTGGGCGTGGGAGGTTCGGTGGTAGGCGAAGGCAGCGCTGTTTCAGTCGGCACTACATCCACATGTAGTATGGTCGGCGTGATGGGAATAACAGGTACATCCGTGGCAGGCTCAGCGAGCTGCTCTGTTGGGGCTGGAACTGAAGCAACGCCCGGAAAAGAACATGCCAGCATAATGAGAATTACCCCAAGTGCAAAAATGGATTTGTGGTTAAAGGTTTTCATATGTTCTCTCTCCTTAAATTCAAGGTAATAGTATAAATTGATTATGCCCCCATTTGAAGTTCTCATCAATAGCAGGTTTTAGCATTGCCGCAAATTTAACACTCTTGAAAAAGAGCCCGGGGATTTTTAAATCTCCGGGCTCTTCACTCATATTATTGTTCTGCCGAACGCGCGCATCGTATCCCGACAAAAGTACCTACATGTCCCGGATCCAATTGAAGACGGGTATCAACGCGGACATTTGCAGCATTGCCGCCAAATGCGCTCCACCCGCCGCCGCGCGCAATGCGATTGCCAGTTATCAGTGGATCTTCGCGGCCGTCAGCTGCATCATATGGATACTGTTTAAACAAGGTGCTCGTCCATTCCCAGACATTGCCAGCCATGCCGTAGACACCATAGAAACTCTTGCCCTTCTCGTATTGATCAACGGGGGTCGTGTCACCTGAGCAGCCGGCGTAATTTGAATAGCTGCAATCCAGCGTACCCCCGCCCCACGGGTAAACACGTTCATCCGTGCCGCGGGCTGCCTTCTCCCACTCGGCTTCAGTCGGCAGACGCGCGCCCCGCCATCCACAATAATCGTTTGCCATTTTCCAATTAACAAAAATAACGGGATAATTCGCAAAGGTTTGGTTGCTAAAATATGTGTTGCGCGTTGCAGAGCCTTGTTGTATTGGCCGGCGGCATTTAACCGGATAGACACAGGCGTAATACATTTCATTTGTAACTTCGTACTTATCGATGTAAAACGCATCCATATTTAATTTCTTCGAAGGACGCGAGCCGACGTCGCCGCTGTTTTCACTGCCGATTGTAAATTCACCTGCGGGGATATAGATCATCGTCACATTCTTTTCATCCTTGATCTCAGTGAGGAAAGGAGTTTCAGTCGGCAGGACGGTTTCCGTCGGCATAACAGTTGGTTCAGCCGTTGCTGTTGACTGGACTTCTACTGTTGCTGTAGGAAATGGTAATATTTTTTCTGTAGGAGCAGCCGTGGGAGTCGGTGCGGCAAACATGCCTGAATTGGCAAAGAATAAAATCGCGCCAAGCACCACGATCACCCCGAGGGCGCCAATCCCTGCGAGAATGGGAAATATCCGCATTGGCTGGGAAGTTGTTTGGGGGGTGGAGGGAGTCGCGTCGCGCTTTCGGCCAATACCCGTCATCTGCTCGCGCAGCGTTTCGACCTTTGTCAAAGAGGCCATCACTTCTCTGCCTGACAACAAATTTTGCATTTCAGCAACAAAGGTGTGCACATTGCGATAGCGGTCTTTCGGGTCTTTCGCAAGCGCTTTGAGCACAACCGATTCAACGTCACGCGGCAGATCGGTGATGTAACGTGTGGGAAGCGGCAGAGGTTCGGTGGCTTGTTTTAGTAAAACACCCGCGGGTGTATCGGCGGTATAGGGCCGGTGGCCGGTGATCATTTCATAGAGAACAACGCCCAATGAATACAGATCAGATTGCGCGGTGGTTTCACCGGTCCATTGTTCGGGAGCCATATAGTCGGGTGTACCCAACCCGGTGCCTGAGCTGGTTAAGTGCGTCCCCTCTTTCGTGTCATCGCCGAATAGTTTTACCAGCCCAAAGTCGGTCAGCATCGGCTGCCCTTTATCGGTCATCAAAACATTGGAGGGCTTTATATCGCGGTTGATAATATTACGGTCGTGCACGTATTCGAGCGCATTCGCAATGGGCAGGATCATCTGAATGGCTTCACGCCAGGGAAGGGGTCTTCCAAGTCGTTCTTTGAGTGTGCCACCCGATAAATATTCCATCACCAAATAGGGCGAGCCTTCATGTTCGCCATAATCCAACACGCCGACAATATTGGGGTGTGAAAGTTTTGCAAGCGATTTCGATTCGCGCTCAAAGCGTTTGAGCAGCATATCCATTTGGTCGGGAGAGAAGGCATCGCGGCGGATGACTTTTATCGCCACTTCACGATCAAGGCGCGCATCATAAGCCTTGTAGACTGTCGCCATGCCGCCTTCGCCCAGCTGTTCAAGGATCTGGTAACGCTCAAATTTTTGACCGATCAATCCTGCCATAGGATTTTTTCCTCTTTAAATAAAGTTAGATTCTTCGTAACGTAGCGGATATATCAAACGCGCCAATTATAAGCCACATATAAAAACTCGGAGTGTTTTGTCACTCCGAGTTTGTTTTTGAATTTATTTTGTCACTGCGCAGCGGAAACCAACATAGGGACCTGAATAGCTCAAGTCTAATTTAAAACGCGTATACGAATAAATACTTCCATTGCCGCCAAAAAAATGCCATGAGCCGCCGCGCACAACGCGGCTGCCTGCCACACCCGCATCTTCACGCCCGTCTGCGGGATTGTATGGATAAAGTTTATAAAGGCTGCTCGTCCATTCCCAGACATTGCCCGACATGCCATAAACACCGTATAGGCTCTGTCCTTTGTCGTAATTATTGACAGGCGCGGTATCGCCTACGCAGCCGGAATGATTCGCCAGGCTGCAATCAAATCCGCTGCCCCAGGGGAAGTCACGCCCGTCGGTGCCGCGCGCGGCTTTTTCCCATTCGGCTTCGGCGGGCAGGCGCGCGCCTCTCCACTCACAATAATTTCTGGCCATCTTCCAATCCACAAAGAGAACGGGGTAATTCGCAAACTCCGGTTCGTTGTAGTAGGATGGGCGCGTGATAGAGCCAGCCTGTAAAGGCCGCCTGCATACATCGGCGTTTACACAGGCCGTATACAAATCATTCGAGACTTCATATTTATCGATATAAAATGCGTCCACGTTGATTAACTTTTCGGGACGCGATTCGGGAGCGCCGTCATTGCTGCCCATCTTAAATTCTCCGCTGGGGATGAGGCGCATAAAGACATTATGGCTGTCGCTGATCTCATCAAGGAGTGGTGTCTCGGTGGGAAGTGAAGTCTCGATAGGCGCAGCAACAGAAGTGGGCGGAAGAACGGTTTCGGTGGGAGGAATCACTTCGGTGGGAGGAATCACTACTGGCGAAGCGGCAGCTAACTCGGTGGGGGCGGGAACCGCGAATAATCCAAAGTTGGAATATATCAGCCAGCATCCGCCGCAAAGGGCAAGAAGTACAAAGGCGCTGATTGTTGTAATCACAATAGGCAATTTAGATTTCTGTTTTTCAGGTTCTTGCATTACAGGTTCTTGCTTTACGGGTTCTTGTTTTACAGGTTCTTGTATCGATTGTGCTTTTTGAATTTCCTCAATCTGTTTTCGCGCTTCCTCGATTTCCTGCTTTTTCACTTTGCCTGTCATTTGTTCGCGCAACTTCTCGGTTTTGATGTTTGACGCGAGCGGATCCTTGCCTTCCAGCAGGGCTTGTAATTCAACGGCAAAGGCATGCACATTGGGATAGCGGTCTTCGGGTTTGCGGGCAAGCACCTTAAGCAAAACCGATTCTATATTTTTCGGCAAGTCGGGAATATATTGATGCGGGAACGGCAGAGGTTCCTTAAATTGTTTGAGCAATACCCCCACGGGCGTATCAGACATATAGGGCCTGTGCGCTGTGATCATTTCATAGAGAACAACGCCCAGCGAATACATATCGGAGAGCGCGGTCGTTTCACCTGTCCATTGTTCGGGCGCCATATAATCGGGCGTGCCAATTCCCGCGCCCGAAGCGGTGAGATTGGTATCCGTGCTTTCGAACAATTTCACCAGCCCGAAATCAGTTAACATGGATTGACCATTTTCAGCCATCAAAATATTGGAAGGCTTCACATCGCGATTAATGATGTTATGTTCATGCACATATTCAAGAGCATACGCGATGGGAAGAATCTTTTGAACGGCTTCGCGCCAGGGAATGGGTTTACCAAGTTTTTCTTTAAGCGTACCCCCGGGCAAATAAACCATG
Source organism: Anaerolineaceae bacterium (assembly GCA_009885525.1). Lineage (GTDB taxonomy): Bacteria > Chloroflexota > Anaerolineae > Anaerolineales > Villigracilaceae > Villigracilis. Next base: position 9,312 of record VFKN01000199.1, read on the forward strand.
ACCAAATACGGCGCGCCCTCATATTCGCCATAATCCATTACGCTGACAATATTGGGGTGTGAAAGCCTGGCAAGTGATTTGGCTTCGCGTTCAAATCGCTTAAGCATCATATCAAGTTGATCAATTGGAAAGGCTTCGCGCCGAATGATCTTGATCGCCACTTCACGATCAAGGCGCGTATCAAGCGCTTTATAGACAGTCGCCATGCCCCCTTCTCCAAGCAGTTCCAATATTTCGTACCGATCTATTTTTTGCCCAGTCAAACTTGCCATACGATTCTTCCTTTTGCCAGAAGTCGACTTTTACGTGAATATGACCAACAGGTTAATTATAAGCCACATCAATGACAATTCCACGCACTTCAACGTAACAACAAGGATGCCAGCCCATCGGGTAAAATGGAAACACTTTTACTTCATCAGGAGAATCACCAAGTGAAATTTTTGCAATTGCTATTCCGCGCAGGGTTGGGTATTGCCATCGGATTCATCCTCAGCCTTTCCTCGGCAACGATCTTTTTCGATACCGCAAACTATAAGACAATAGATCTAGTCTTTTTGATTCTTGTCCCCACGCTGGCAATTGCATATTTATTTTTCGAAGCGTTTCCCATTCTTGAAAAGCAGATAAAGCAAACGCGAATTGAAACCATCAACATTTCCTTCGTTCAATATTTAATATCATTTGGATTAAGTCTGCTCTTTGTGTACGGCGCAGTCGGATTTCTGGATGAAGTTCTCAAAACATTGTTTAGCGTTATGCTGTTCACATTGATCTTGATCCCGGCATGCAGCCTGTTTGGATATTATCTCGTCCGCCGCGCCGCGCATTCGTTTCAAGATGGATTTTTACACAAGCCGCTGAACATCATTCTATGCCTTATACTGCCGATCCTTTTCATTGCCATTCTCAGCATGAGCGCGCAATTTCCAGAAATGTTTCTTTGGGAATACATCACCATCCCGCAAAATTTCTCAGGGATATATTTTGCAAGCGCATTCGTTTCGGGCGTGTGGGGAATCGTGGCTTTAGGTCAATTTGAAGCGCACGGATATTATCAAAAATTTAGCGGGACAAAACTCTTCGCCTTCATTAAAGAAAACCTGCCCGGTCTTTACGCGGGCGGAATGTTCTTCCTCATCAACCTGATCATCGCGCGCGCATTGAATCATCCCGCATTCAGTTACAACAGCGTACTCTTTGAAACCGACGCGGGGCCGTGGATGACCATCCTCGGCAGCCCGGCAAGTGATGCGATTAACCGCTCGGTGCATCCGCTGGTGCTGATCACCACCCGCCCGCTGATCCGCTCGCTGGGAATTTTCATGGGCGAACATTGGAATCTCGCACCGATATTAATCTCCGCAGCCATGAGTGGAGCGTGTGTGCTAATGGCATGGCTCTTCGTCAAACGCGCAACAGGAGCGGATACTTATTCGTTTATTTTTGCGATCCTTCTCGGCTCAACCGCCACGCATTTGCTCTTCGGCTCGCTGACCGAAAATTACGTCTTCGGCATGACTTCGTTAATTTTTTTCTTCCTGCTTATTCAAGCGGGAGAGAATCGACTCTCCAGACTTGTGCCAATCGGCGTGATCGTTTTTGGAATCACAATCACAAACATCGCGCAAACCGCGATTGGATTATTTCTCAACAAATTCGGGTTTTGGAAAGTGGCGCGCTACTGTTTTCTGGTCGTCACCCTTGGCGTCACGCTGACAGTCTTCACCAGTGTCATTTATCCCCATGCCGAAACCTTCTTCTTTGTCCCGGCTGACCTGGCCTTTGAAGGAAATTTCGTAAAGCCAGATGCCGCATCACCCGCCGCGAATTTGAGGGAAAAAGTTCAAGTCGTTGCGCGCACCATGTTCCTCTATGATGTAATCGCACCCGACCCGCTGATCGTGGTCTCCCAAAAAAAGACCGACCCTTTCCCCACCATTGATCTAAAAACCTTCGATTGGCGCGATCACAAACTCGCTTCATACAAAGGGCCGGGCAACTTTCCGCTTGTGATCTGGCTCATGTTCCTTGCGGGCGCGTTTTTATTTTTTGCAAAAAGATTACGCACATCAACACACATGCCGCTTATGCTTGGTCTGCTTGGAAGCCTGTCCTTTAATTTTATAATGCACATGACCTACGGCACGGAACTTTTTCTTTACACACCTTATTGGGTATACGCGTTGATCTTCTTCATTGCATTATCTTATGCCGAACTCGCGAATAAAAAATGGTTTGAAATTCTGTTAGCGCTTTTTGTGGTTATCGTTATGGTCAATAATAGCTGGTTCATTTTTACCATTTTACGTGCGCTCGCGCCTTTCTTTGCCTCTTCATAAATATCCCACAAAATTCCCCTTTACGCAAAACGCCAGCGGGGGTATACCATATAGTCATGAACGCTTTTCCTATTCGTCACATCCTCTTTGACCTTGGCGGCACGCTCATGCATGCGCGCGGCGATTGGCATCCTATTCATAAAAGCGCCGATCAAGCGCTGGCAGATACCTTGCGCGCACATGACATCGAACTCGATTCAAAAGTCTTCCGCGCGCATCTGCGTCAATATTACGAACGGCGCGATAAGGATTTTGAAGAAACCACCTATCACTTTGTCCTGCGCGAGCTGCTTCGAGAGTTGGGATATATCGAGGTTACAGAATCCATTTTGAGGTCAGCGCTCGACGCGATGTATACGATCACGCAGAGTAATTGGGGACTTGAAGAAGATGCGCTGGCGACACTCCAAAAACTCAAATCCGAAAATTATCATCTGGGAATTTTTTCCAACGCAGGTGACGATCAGGATGTGCAGAAACTCGTCGGGAATTTTGGCATCCGCCCATATTTTGATTTTGTATTGACTTCAGCGGCGAGCTATTATCGCAAGCCGCATCCGCGCGCATTTGAGATCGCATTGGCGCAATGGAATATCACACCCGAAGAAGCCGTAATGATCGGTGATAGTTTACAAGCGGATATTGACGGCGCAAAAAATTTGGGGATGCAAACGATATGGATCATGCGCCGCGCACAATTCACTGCGGATGAAAAGCAGCGCGCCCAACCGCACTTTGAGATGCACAGCTTCGACGAATTGCTGCCCATCCTCGAAAGCATCGGCGTCAAATAACGCCGCGCGAGATTCATCGCGCGTAGCATGCGGCATGAACGCCGCGCTACTCTGATACAATCCCTTCCATGCAAAATAAGTTTTTTCCTCACATCGCCCTCGCAGTCGGGATTATCGCGCTGAGCATGTCCGCAATGTTCGTGCGCTGGGCAGAAGCACCCGGCACAGTCACGGGGTTTTATCGCGTGCTGATCTCCACCATTTTGATGACCCCGCTTTTTATCCGGCAGCAGAAAAAACTGGAGCCGATTGATAAAAAATATTTATATTTCCCATTGGTGGCGGGAATTTTTACCGCCTTCGATTTTGCATTTTGGAATTCTTCGTTGAAATATACAACCGCGGCAAATGCGACCTTGCTTGGCAACACCGCGCCATTATGGGTTGCGCTGGTCGCGTTATTCATCTTCCGTGAAAAATTGCGCGGCACCTTCTGGCTGGGACTTGTCCTCGCGCTGACGGGCGCGGCGCTCATCATGGGCAGCGACTTTTTACTGCACCCCACCTTCGGGCTGGGCGATCTGATGGCAAGCGCAGCGGCAATCTTTTATGCATCTTATCAACTCATCACCCAACGCGGACGAAAACACATTGACCCGTTCCGTTATATTTGGTTTGTGAGTCTGAGCGCGACATTCGGCTTGCTCATTATGAATCTCGTGCTGGGATATCAACTCACCCATTATTCCGCGCAAACATGGATCATCTTTTTAGCGACCGCCATCGTCTCACAGATGATCGGCTACCTCGCCATCTCTTACGCGCTCGGACATTTACCCGCGTCAATTGTCTCACCCACGTTAGTTGGGCAGCCCATACTGACAACCATTATCGCCATTCCATTGTTAGGTGAAATCCCTAACGCAATCCAATGGATCGGAGGCGCGATTGCGCTGGCGGGGATTTACATCGTCAATCAATCGCACGCGCAAAAAGACCAGGAAACGCCGAATGCATAAAGCTTGAAATTCACCCCGCGTGCAACTATACTATTGCTACACATTCCAAAATCACAAAAGAGGAAAACATGCAACTAGACGCCATTCTCGAAGTCGCCATTGGTCTTGTATTCGTCTGGCTGGTTATCAGCGTAGCCACTATGGAAGTTCAAAGCCGCATCGGCACGGCGCTTAACTGGCGCGCCGATCAACTGGAGAAATCCATTCTAAGCATGCTCAAGGATGAAGCGCTTGTAAAAAAATTCTACGAGCATCCGTTGATACGTGAACTGGCTCAGAAAGACCGCAACGGAAACCTCATCAAGAATAAAAAAGGCGTGATCAAATTGCCTGACTATATTCCGAATGCCACATTTGCGACAGTGGCTTGCGAAGTCATTATAAATGCAGGCAAAGAGGATAAAGACATCCCGCTGGATACAATGACCCTCAGCCAAATGAAAGCGGGCTTAAAATCTTTAGCCGAGAAAAATCCCAACCTTGAACGGGTAAATCATTATCTCATGCCCAACATGGAAAACGCGGCCAACGACATGGAAGCGAAACTGGCTGAATATCGCAAAAATACAGAAGGCTGGTTTAGTGATGTCATGTCACAGACAAGCACCTGGTATAAGGCTCGCGCACAATGGATGGCGTTCTGGATCGGGCTTGCAATCGCCGTTTTCATCAACATAGACACCATCCATATTTCTCAAAAACTGTGGCAGGAACCTACAGCGCGCGCCGTGATCGTAGCCCAAGCGCAGCATGAAGCACAAAGTGGGACACCTTCCGAATCCATTTCATTTGCCACCGCCAAAAGTTTAAACTTCCCTGCAGGTTGGACAACAACACCTTTGGAAACAAAATCCTGCAACCTGATTAATGTAATTGATTATCAATTTGTCATTCATGTATCGAATGAATGTCTCTCGGTGACCAGCCTGCCCGCGTTTAATAACTTTTGGGGCTGGATCGTCAAACTGGCCGGGTATATTCTCAGCGCCGCGGCAGCCGCGCAAGGCGCTCCCTTTTGGTTTGATATCTTGCGCAAGTTGGTTGGCATAAAACCGCAAACTGAATCGAGTGGAAAATAAAACATGGAAATCACAACCACCACGCAAAATAAAGTGACGATCATGCACGTTAATGGCAATATTGACTCATCCACCCATCAAGCCTTCCAATCCAAAGCGGAGGAATTCATCGCAAACGGCGCGCGCTATCTTCTCGTGGATATGACGAACGCGCCATTCATCAGCAGTGCGGGGCTGCGCGCTTTGCACAACATCTTCAATCAACTGCGCGCGATTCATAAAGATGCAGATGATGATGCTTTGCGAAAATCAATGAGCGCGGGCGCGTATAAATCGCCATACCTCAAAGTGTGCTGCCTCTCCAACGCATCCAGAGAAGTTTTTGAGCTCGGCGGATTTGATACATATATTGAAGTGTATAATAATTTGGAAACAGCAATTTCTTCGTTTTGATTTATAAACAATATTTACCAAAGGAAAATCACATGGAAATAAAGATTACCACTGAAAATGGGCACATCCCCATCACCGTGATCACGGCAACCGGCGACATTGACACAAGCACATTCGAAATATTCATGTCCAAAGCACAGGAAGTTATCAACGAAGGCGCGCGCCATATCCTTGTTGACCTTACCCATGTGCCTTACATGAGTAGCGCAGGGCTGCGCGTCTTGAATGCCATCTTCAGTCAACTGCGCGTGTTGAATACCGACATGACTGAAGATGAAGTGCTGCAAGCCATCAATGAAGGCGTTTATAAGTCGCCCTACTTAAAAATACTCAACCTGTCGCCGCAGTCAAAGGTGGCATTCGAAACCGCGGGATTTGACATGTTTCTGGAAACATATACAGATCTAAAATCTGCGGTAGATTCCTTCTAAAAGATCGAAGATTAAAAAAGGGCGCGAGGTTCGCGCCCTTTTTTGATTCACTGCCAGCGTTTTGAAAAATAACCGATACAAAAAGCGATATAAACGACAAAATTTCTTGAATTCGCCCATCCTTTGCGCTATACTTTTCTGTATAGATATTTATTGGTACAAAGGAGACGATATGAATCAAGGAATGTCATTTGGCAGTTTTGTCAGACAGCGCCGCCGTGAAATGGATTTGACGCAGGAGGAACTGGCGCGGCGCGTAGGTTGCGCAGCGATTACCTTGCGCAAAATCGAAGCCGACGATTTACGTCCATCCGTGCAAATCGCGGAACGGCTCGCCATGGCGCTCGCCATTCTGCTGGATGACCGCGCCGATTTCGTGCGTCGCGCCCGCGCGGTTCAGCCTGAAGCCGTGGACTTCCCCGCCATCACGCCCGCGCCTTCATTGGATGAGATCGGACGCGAAGACCTCACCGGTCGCGCCATCCGCGGCTATGCACTGGCGGAACGCATCGGCATGGGTGGCATGGGATCGGTCTATCGCGCAGTCCAACCGAATGTGGAGCGCGAAGTGGCCGTCAAGATCATCCTGCCTGCCTTTGCCAATCATCCTGATTTTATTCGTCGCTTCGAAGCCGAGGCGCAATTGGTGGCGCGGCTTGAACATCCGCACATCGTTCCGCTGTATGATTACTGGCGCGAGCCGGGTGTTGCGTATCTGGTGATGCGTTTGTTGCGCGGGGGAAATATTCAAAACCTGCTCGGTCAGGGCGCGCTTCCGATGGAAACCGTAACGCATATCCTCGAGCAAATTTGTTCCGCGTTGAACGCCGCGCATCGCATCGGCGTCATCCATCGCGATCTCAAGCCTGCAAATGTTTTATTGGATGAGGATCAAAACGCCTATCTCGCGGATTTTGGCATCGCCAAGAATATCAGCAATCCCGACCTTGAGAATCAAACACAAATTGACGCGATGATCGGCACGCCGCATTATATGTCGCCGGAGCAGATCCGCTCGCTTTCGATCAGACCTCAAACTGATATTTATTGTTTGGGAATCATGCTCTATGAAATGCTGACCGGCGCTTTGCCTTTTATAGGCCCCACACCGATTGACTTTATTCAACAGCATATCAGCGCGCCGATGCCATCTCTGGCGGCGCATCACACAGGGCTGCCAGCATTATTGGATCAAGTCATTGGGCGCGCGACTGCGAAAAATCCGGAAGAGCGTTACGAAGACACATTATCTTTTTATAAAGATTTTCGTCAGGCAGTCAGCGGCACGATGGATGCCCAGCCAATTCAAATTTATGTTGAAGAAGAAAGTGATATCGAAATTGAAAATCCCTTCAAAGGCTTGCGTGCCTTCAGCGAAGCGGATGCCGAAAACTTTTTCGGACGCGAGACGCTCGTTCAGCAATTATTGGCGCGGCTGGGAGAAGGCGGAGACTTGAGCCGTTTTCTCGCAGTGATCGGTCCCAGCGGCAGCGGCAAATCATCTGTCGTGCGCGCGGGATTGATTCCCGCCCTGCGGCGCGGTGGATTGCCCGGCTCGGAAAATTGGTTCATTGTGGATATGCTGCCGGGGAAACATCCGTTTGAAGAACTCGAAGCGTCGCTGCTGCGCGTGGCGGTCAATCCGCCGGAGCATTTGTTATCGCAAATGAAAGATGGCAGCCGCGGTCTATTGCGCGCAGTACATCGCATTTTGCCTGCCGATGATTCGGTGGAACTCGTTCTCGTGATTGATCAATTTGAAGAAGTATTCACACTGATCGAAGATGAAACCGAACGCGCTTTGCTGTTGGAAAATCTTGCCGCCGCTGTGTTGGATGAGCGCTGCCGCTTGCGCGTGGTGATCACATTGCGCGCCGATTTCACCGACAAGCCTTTGCGTTACGTGGACTTCGGCGAGTTAATGAATCGCCGCTTTGAATTTGTCCTGCCGCTCACACCGGATGAATTGGAGCGCGCGATTCTCAATCCCACTCAGCGCGTCGGACTTAAACTCGAAAAGGGTCTCATCTCGACGATTATCCGCGAAGTTGGGAATCAACCCGGCGCGCTGCCGTTGCTGCAATTTGCGCTCTCGGAACTTTTTGACAAACGCGATGGGCGCACACTGACCAACAAAGCGTATCAGGAGATCGGCGGCGTGCTCGGTGCGTTAGGCAGAAGTGCAGAAACCATTTACGCGAGTCTGGATGATGCCGCTCAACTTGCGGCAAGACAATTATTCCTGCGGCTGGTCACATTAGGTGAAGGGACAGAAGATACGCGCCGCAGAGTCTTGCGCGAAGAAATCGAAGCGCTCCAAGAAGATCAGCAAGCAGCCATCCAAAAGGTGATCGAGATATTTGGCAAGGCGCGTTTGTTGT
>VFKN01000023.1 GCA_009885525.1 Anaerolineaceae bacterium
AACGCGATCAATTCTTCTCGCGATAATTCTTCTATCCGTGCCTTGGCCGTCTCTGCTATCATGCTGCTTACAACACCGTTCTTCTCAAAAAGTCGTGAGCAGTTACCTTACTTTGACCGGCAAAGATCGGACGTAAAAAATTCATTGCCTGATAGATCACTTCTAATTCATCACTGGACAGAAGTTTCAATTTTTGCGCCAAATTCTCTCTCGCGCTTGTACGCGCAGAATCGACGATGGACGACCCCGCCTGCGTCAACACCAAGGTAAGCCGACGCCGATCAGCAGTTGATTCTTTTCTAGTAATCAATTTTTGTTTGACCAACCCATCTATGAGTTTTGAGACAGATGGGAGTGTCAGTCCCAAATGCTCAGCTAGGTTGGATAGGGACGAATCCGGATTGCCTTGAATGAATGCCATCGATCGAAACTGAGGAATCGAAATATCAGAACCTCGCCCGCGGCGCATTTCCATACGGATCGCTTGCATAATTTGCGGAGCGGTATCCATCAATTCGTGCGCGCAGGTATCGAGCAATTTTGCCATAATTAGTTAGCCTCTCTAATAATTAGAAGATGACATTATTATACACGCAACCCCTGAGTTGGATAAATTCAGCAATTTCCAGCACAGCTTTTATTAATCCATAGATTGCGCTGACACTTGTGCCGCGCAACGTAAATATTAATTACAAAGATTAAAAGAAAAAATACTGGATCAGTTCTGTCTGTGATATCGATCTTGCCTATTGAACATATCCAAGCAATGGAGCATCATTATGGATATGAAATTTGTTCATTAGCAGGATTGGCGTGAAGAGTCATGATTAAAACATTTGTTAAGAATTGGTGTATAATAATGAAACCTTAACAAAAGTCGATCTTAAAAAGTCTTTGGTTAAGAAAATCTCATTTGAACCACAACAGGTATTATTAATCATTTATTATGAAGACCACAACACTTTTGGTCATTGAATCCCGACATGCTGAAATCCCTTCGTTTGCATCAGACCTGCAGAAGAAGGGATTTGATGTCCAAATCGCGCAAAACGGCAGCAAGGCAGTTGCGCGGCTTAAAGAAATCAGCCCAAGTCTGGTTGTTATTAATGCAGCTTCACTGCGCAGCACAGGCTTACGCATCTGCCAGTCCATCCGTGAAAAAGACGCGAAGTTGCCGATCATCCTTATTATCGAAAATGAAGATGATGTCAGCAAAGATGCCGCGGATGCAGTGCTGGCATTGCCATTTACGGTTCAAAAACTTGTCAACCGTATCAAACCGCTTTTACCCGGTGACGGGAAAAATGTTTTACATGTCGGGCCTATTCGCCTTGACCTTGAGAAGCGCCGCGTGCGCTGCCTTGGGAAAAGCACAAAACTCACTCCCCGCCTTGTGACGTTGTTGCAGTTATTAATGGAAAAACATGGTGAAGTGGTGGAACGTGAACCCCTTTTCAAAAAAGCATGGGAAACGAATTACACTGGCGATACGCGCACACTTGATGTACATGTGTCATGGCTGCGCCGCGCAATTGAGATCGACCCCGAAAATCCCAAATTCCTCAAAACAATTCGAGGCGTTGGTTACCGCCTAGACATTTAATTGAATTTGTTTTCCTTGAACAGTCACCAATCGGATGCAGACTTTGCGTCCGATTTTTATTTTAAGTTCAAGAGGAAGTTCCCCGCTTCTTGCGTGACGCTGAGATTGTGCCGCACTGCGAAATATTTTCCCATCCCAGTTTGGGTCTACTTCCCAGAAATCCACATTGAGGGAAGTAGCGAGGCTGATAGAATCCTCAGTAATGTGAACTTTTACATTCTTTGCTTCGTATACTGTTTTATTTTTAATGGAAGAATCACGCTCAAGCGAAAACACAGCAGCGGATTCAGCCAGCCTGCTGCGTACGGTATGTACAGCACGAATGGATTCATCACAGGTGATGAATTTACGTTCATTCCGCGCGGCAACGAGAGCGGTTGTACCCGAGCCGCAGAAGAAATCCGCAACGAGATCACCTTTATTTGACGAAGCAAGGATGATACGTGTAAGCAGGGCTTCGGGCTTTTGTGTTGGGTAGCCTGTGCGTTCACTATGCAGGCGCGCAACAACAGGAAAATACCACCAGTCTTCAGGGACTTTTCCGCGTTCAAGGTTTGGAACTTTGCCGAAACCTGCTTTACTTGAAGATTTAAAAGTAGCAACTGTATTCGGGCTATATGGCTCGCGGACAGCGTCGGCGTTGAAAACATAATCCTTGCTTTTTGCATAAACAAGAATAGTATCATGCTTACGATTAAAAGCGGTTTTGATCGGTGATGGTCCGTGATATGCCCAGATGATTTCGTTAATAAAAACACCATTCGCGCCAAAAAGTTCGTCAAGAATTAAACGTGCATAAGCATCGGCGTGCCAATCGAGGTGAAGGTATAAAGTTCCATTCGGGGCAAGCAGACGAACCATTAACGAGAGACGTTCATATAAAAATTGCAGATAGGAATCCAGATCAAGCCAATCATCATGATAGCCTTCGGCGAGTTTCCATTTTGAAGGTTTGCGCGAATCCTCTCCCCTGCCGATGCGTGCGTGGAATTTCCGGTTGGTGAAAAATGGCGGGTCGGCGTAGATGAGGTTGATGCGATTCTCGTATTCAGGTAGAAGCGCTGCCATTATGGAAAGATTGTCACCAAGAATCACTCTCCCATCGGGTTGTAATTTGGGATAGCCGTATCCATTCGGGTGTAGGATCGAATCCTGAATCAATAAAGCGGCCTCGGGGGAGGTGAGGTCGCGTTTTCCTTTCCAGTTGAGTATTGGCATGGTGTTAAATATTAGGGGTGGGAATAAATATGGGAGCGGAAATCCGCAAAAAATAATTAATAGTGGATCTCTACATTTGTGCCAAAGCCGCGATGATTGGAGATGGAATCGGCGGTGTGATTGGGCTTTGCCCAGCGAAAAATCCAGTTAGCGTCGCTGTTGCGCATGTTGATGCAGCCATGACTCATGGGTGCGCCAAAATTTTCGTGCCAGTATGTGCCATGAAATGCGTGACCGACGGGTGTGAAGAAGGTAGACCACGGTATGCCAGGCAGGACGTAATCATCTGCGCCGGTAAGCAGGCTGCCATTTTTGCCAATGCTGATATAACTATTGCCCATGTGTTTGGCAGGGACTTTATCCAAGATGTTGAATTTACCGCTTGGGGTTGTGGTAGAAAGCGCTTTAGGCCCACTTAACCCACCACCGGGAATGCCCGATGAAATAGTAGTTTGAAAGACAACCTTGCCGTATTCATGCGCTAGTAAAGTTTGGGTCGAGAGATTAACTTCGATCAATTTTTCTTCGAAAGGAATCTCTGGCGAGATCGGGTCAAAGTAACTGGATGGAAGAATACGCATATGAATGGCAGGAACATGATAAGAAATATTTGAATCAAGTTCGTCAAAGATGCGATACCACGCGCCGCTATAATCCGCCATTTTGGGTCCTTCTTCGAGTGCTTCAACCCAATGCACAGAGCTATAATACAAAGGCGGGGTCTTGAGAGGAGCAGCAGGAGACTTCCATCCATAAGTTTTGGCAGGAATGGCAAGGGATTTCCAGCCATAAGCTTTGGAATACCAATAAGGCGTGGTGAAGGGAACGGTCACCTCGGCAAGAAAACGCTTTCCTGCGGGGATTTCGACCTGTGGCTGATAAATTGTCTTGACGCGCTGCAAACGCCCACGATGCATGTACCCACCCCAAACACGATACCAAACCGGGTTGTGTTTAGGCTCTGCGGCAACAACCTCTTCGTAAACATGCACAAGATCGTCGCGACGCCAGGTTTGATAAATACGGCTATCGTCGGTTGGTTTGGAACGCACGGGCATTTCAACGGTGGCAATACGTAGAACAAAACTGTCGTTAAAGTTGCCAAGGTCGGTCAAACCGGGCAGGAAGGGCGTAAAAGCCAGTCCGCCAAGGGTAAGTCCGCTAAGTTTTAAAAAATCGCGTCGGGATAATTTTGATTCCATGAATAAAATTGTACTCTAAAATCTTTATCGCTTGTATTATAGGTTTCTAATTTTTGTCAACCAGTGTGAGTAAAGACTCGCATTCCTATTTGGTGAATTACGCGATACCCTGTAATTTCAAATGAAAAGACCCTAAAGGTTTTGGATGCCTTTAGGGTCTTTATCTATTCAATTTTTTTTCAGTTAGGCTTCGATAGCCTCAACGATCATATCTTTAAGCAATATCTCAAGCGCCATGGAATGTCCGCAGCGTTTGTGGGTCAGGAAGAACTCGCAATCGCAATTAAAAACGCCGTTATTGTAAGAAACATGGTGTTCGCTATTGTCGCCGCGGAAATTAAGGTCAAATTGGTTGAAGTGAAAGCGATGCCTGTCCTCAGCGTATCGTTTTGCTTTTTCTACCTTGCCGATCAGTCCAGAATCCATTGTATTAGTCTCCTTTTTTGAGGGAATATATAAAAAATACACGCGGATATATCCGCGTGTATTTAATCAACATACCTGGGTAGTCCGTGAAATAATCGCATGTGGGCGTTACCTTGATATGATGAGTATAGTACTTTTCAAAATGCAAGTCAATAAGAAAAATAAGGTTGTACTGCTTTCGTAGGGAAGTTGTAGGGTTGAAAACTACGCGCAACCCAACTAACCTGAGGTAATCAGTTCCGCTCTATTGATAAGACAATCATGGAACAGAGTTTGCAGTTAATGAAGGAAGCAGAATTCCACCCAAAAGAAATAATTTCTGAGAGATTTTTATAATCCCTCAGAAATTATTAGACGTTATCGGTAATAAGATTTGCCACTTCGTTTATCCACAGATTGCACAGATTTTCGCAGATTTTCCTCTTGAAATTCTCTAATCTGTGTAATCGGTGAAATCTGTGGATTATTTCCGATAATATTTATTATGTTTTACTTCGACTTCTTTGTCACAGGTTTCTTCCCCTTTGGGGATAACGTCGCAACAACTTTCTTTTTCACTACTTTCTTCCCAACTGGCTTTGAGACAACTTTCTTCTCAGGTTTTACTTTGGTGGCGACAATCTTTTCCACTTGCGGGGACGATGTCAAAATAGGTTTCTTTACTGTAGGCTGAACGTTTTTAACAACAGCCTTTTTCACTGGTGTTTTCGCCTTGACAGGTTTTGCCACAACGGACGCAGACTTTTTGCTTTTAGTTTTTAAAGCAGCCTTCACAGGCGCGGACTTTTTATCCGCAGACTTGGCACCTGCAATTTTTTTCGTCACAGGCTTCACGGCTTTTGCCTTGGGTTTTACTTTTTTCTCTTTCTTCTTCTTTCCTTTTTCTTCTTTTTCCACACTCTTTACTACCGCAGGACCAACAAACTCAGTCCACTTCTCTTGCATGGATGGAACACCCGCGCCGTTTAATTGATTGCAGATGGTTTCCCATTCAACATCACCGACAAAGCGGAAATCGATAAAGGCGTGGCATTGATATGCGCCCAGTTCAACGTAGATTCCTTTTTCCCAGATTTCACCGCAAGAGCGGATATATTCCAGTTGGCTGGCGCAATCTTTGAAGATGACATAACCCACGCGCGGCAAACCGATCCCTTCGGCGAGATTCCTTTGCAGCATGTTGCCGGTGGATTTATCGAGATACGCGGCAGAGGTGTTGATCCATCCGCGCGTGTCAGCGAATTTGTTGTGATAGATGACCAGTCCGCGCTCTTCGCCTAAACGATTGGAATACGCGAAGACATTCTCGTCCACGTTTCCGTCCGCGTAAAAATCGAAGAGCAGGAAATTTTCGACGTCGGCGAATACATGGCGGCGATGAAGCAGCGGGAAGACGCGCCACTCATGCGCGCGGATGAGTCCCTCGTTGGGAGTCTCATCCCATTTGGCGCGGCGGAATTCCATCCCGTATTTTTCGCTGTAGCCCTCCACCTGTCCGTGACCAAACATGGGCAAACCGGGCAGCGTGGAAAGAACCGTGCTGATACCAAAATATTTATCGCCAGTGCCGAATTGCTCAACGGCGGTTTTTTCATCGGGGTTGCTCATGAAGTTGACATAACGCTTTAATATTTGCGGGTCAAACTCCAGTGTGGTTTTGATGGCAAGACGATACTTGGCGTTATCTTCATCGCGCAGCATGTGCATGAACGCGGAATTATAAACGCGGTGCATCCCCAGTGTGCGCACGAAGTAGCCTTCCATCAGCCAGAAGGCTTCGGCGAGCAAAAGCGTATCGGGGACTTCAGCGGCGACGCGGTCAACGACTTCGCGCCAAAATTCTTCGGGGACTTTGTCGTCAAACTCGGCTTTGGTCATGCCATATTGCGCGCGTGATGGAATCGCTCCGCCCGCGCCGGGTTCAGGGAACCACAAGCGTTGAATGTGTTTCTTGGCAAGCGTCATCGCCGCATCAAAACGGATGACGGGGAAATTTCTGGCAACATGCAAAATCACTTGAATGATCGCTTCGCGCACTTCGGGCTTGGTGTAATCAAGCTGCGCGGTATCGTTCCACGGGAAGGACGTGCCGTCGTTGCCGTGATAGATGTAGCGCAAGTCACCGGTTTGCAAGTCGCGGCGTTGAAAGGATACAGCAGCATCGGTCTTGTCGTAATAATGATCTTCGAGATAAATTCCAACGCGCAAGTCGTCGGAAAGATTTTCAGAGCGGAATGAATATGAGGGGTACGGGGAAAACGAAGAGGATAAAAACCAATCGGGATGTTCGACCACCCAGGTGGAATCAATGCCCATGTGATTCGGAACCATATCCGCGGAGAGACGAATCCCGCGCTGCCACGCGCGCGCGCGGAGACTCTCCAGCGCATTCCACCCGCCGAGGTCATTCGCGATGTCGTAGGAGTGCAGCGAATACGCGGACGCAACCGCGTCGTCCTGTCCCATGCGCTGTTTGATGCGTTGCGAAGCGGGGCTGCGCTCCCACAAACCGATCAACCACAAGCCGGTGAATCCGCGTGAGGCGAGCAGATCCAATTCTTCATCGGGGATCTGATCGAGGGTGGTAATGTCGCGTTGATATTTTTTGGAGAGCTGTCCCAGCCAGACGTAGGAATTCTTGGCGAGCAGGACGAGTCGCGGCATCCAATCTTTATCGGGGCTATAGCGTTCATATTCCGCGTATTCATTCGCGGCAAAATCTGGAACATAAGTTTCGGCTTTGAATGAATCGATGGGGCCTTGCTTGCGAATGGTATCCTCGCGCAAATAATCCAATCCGCGCAGCACGCGGACTGCGAATATTTCGCCGAGCAAATGTCCCCATTTTTCAACAATGAAGCGTAACTGACCTTCCAAAGAATCGGGGGAGGCTTTGATCGGCGCTGCGAGAATCTCGGTGAGGGTATCCCCTAAATTAAATTCGCCGTTGCCAAACCCGGGCTGACGTGTAAAAAAATCCAGCAGATGCTGCATAAGTTCCTTATAAGGTGATTGCTTCATGACAACATCATCAAGCAGGTCTTTATAAAGTAATAATGCAGGATTATTATTTGCGTTGTTGATCAGCAGCATTTCTTCGATAGTAGCCGCGCGCACGCCGCGGCCGAAATCACCAAAGTGCGGAATCTTCGTTGCAAGATACACACCCGCCAGCATCTCACCGCGAAAAACCGCCATGGGTGGAAATTCTTCAGTAAATTTACCGAGCGTCAAATCATATTTTGAGCCGAGATTGGATTGCAACATCCCCATTGCGCGTCCCATCACACCGGTATATCTTCCGAAAAAATGTTTAAGAAGAATGTGATATGCCTCATCCAACAGGGAAAGCGCGTACAGATCCGTGGCGGAAATTTGAGCATTGCCACGAACCTTAACGATTTGTGCCGCAAACGTGCGGGCAGAGGCAATATCCGAAAACACGACATGCCCATCCGGGCGAAAGAAATCCACTGGAAAGTTATATTTTAGGCGGGAGGCGCGTGAGGTAAGCATAATAACAATGATAACCTATTAACGAATTTTTTCGGGTAAAATTTAGACTACAAGTATGAATACATCGCTCACACAGTTCGTTCTATTACTTTTACTTGGCGCATTGTACCTGCCTATTGTATTTTTCGCCATGCAAAGACGGGAAGATGGTCATGGCGTTGCAGTCTGGCTGGTGGCCATGTACGCTTTGCTGGCAATGATTGTCAGCGTCACTGAAGCAATTGGAAGGAACGGGGGAAGTTCAGCGGCATCATTTCAAGATTTGCAAATTTACGCATCACTAACGCTGATCGCTGTTTTGACTCTGGCCCTGGATGCCTTCCTAAAACGCAACGCCTGGAAAACATGGGTTGGCTTGTGGGCGGGCTGGATGCTGATCCTTGTACTCATTCTTACTAATTCACTTAACCTTCCCAATGTACTTTGGACAAATGGAAGTATCACATTGCAGCGCGCACGGCTGGCCCCAACCTGGGCGGTTTTAGGATGGCTGGTCTTTTCGGTTGGTTTCATCATCACCATCGCCACTGCAAATAGAGAAGCGCGCCAGCAGCTATTCCGCAATCGCCTGAATTATTGGTGGACGATTCTCTTCCTCGTCTTCATCAGTGACGTTTTGCTTTTCTCAAACATCATCCTTACAGGGCAGCCCATACGACTGGCAATTGCCGCAATGACGGCTTATGTTGTCGGCACGCATTACGTCCCCGATCTCAGGGAGATCGTGCGGCGTGTGCTGGCGTATCTGCTCGTGGCGCTGGTCGTTACCGCGCTTTACATAGCGGGATTTCTTTTAGCACAGTCTGCGTTCCGCGATAACGTCAGGTTCAATCCCCTGCTCGCAGGCGCGGTGATCGCGCTGGTGGTTTCATTATTCTTCGCTCCCCTGCTGAATTCAATTTCACGCGCATTGAACGCATGGCTGATGAGCGACCAATACGACGCAAACCGCACCATTCATGAATACAGCGAAAGTATTAGTAACATCCTCGAGATGGATAAACTTGCAAACGTAGCGGTCGCGATCATTCTTGAGGCGATGCAGATCGAACGCGGATTCCTCTTCCTCGTGGATGCAGACCGGCAGGCCGATGGGCGCAAACTATACAAGTTGAGTCTGGCGCGCAGCCCCGAAGAAAGACAAATGCTCACCGCTGAATTGGAAGAGACGGGATTAATCGCCTCCTACTTTATTCGTGAGCAGCGCCCGCTTCTTCAATATGATCTCGAGATGCTGCCCGCATTCCAATCCGGTTCGCCCGCCGAGAAGGATTGGTTCACGCAGCTGCAAGCAGAAGTCTACATTCCCATCTTCGCCAAACGGCAGTGGATCGGTTTGCTGGCCTTCGGTAAAAAATTAAGCGGCAACCGCTATACAAAAGAAGACCTCAGCACTTTAAGTTCACACGCAAGTCAAACCGCCGTTGCGCTGGAAAATGCGCGGCTGGTGGATAACCTGATGCGCCTGAACAATGAGCTGCGGCAGGCGCGCCGCGCGTTGGAGAAAAACAACCGCGACCTCGAACGCATTGATCAGGCGAAATCCGATTTCATCAGTATTGCATCGCATGAGCTGCGCACACCGCTCACGGTCATCAAGGGCTACAGTGAAATGCTGATGGAAGATACGAGTTTGGATCCGAACTTCAAGTTTATGATGACAAAGATCAACGAAGGCACGCTGCGCCTGCACGAAGTCATGGACTCGATGTTTGATATTGCGCAGCTGGATGCGCGCTCGCTCAAACCACACATTCAGCCTGTCGAGTTGGGACTTCTGCTTCAGGAAGTTTGCATCGAGCAGGCTGACTCGGTCAAAAACCGCAAGCAAACCCTTTTGCTGGAAATGCCCCCGCTGCCGCACGTCAAAGCGGATCAGAATCTATTAAGAAAATTATTTCATCATCTTTTGCGGAATGCGATTAAATTTACCGATAACCTTGGGAAGGTAACCATCACCGCCCATGCCGTCCCTCCTATTATTGACCTGCCTCAAGGCGGCGTTGAACTCGTTTTCAGCGATACCGGCGTGGGCGTTGACCCGAACTTCCGCGAGATCATCTTCTCCAAGTTTTATCAGCCCGGCGAATTGGGCAAACACTCCACGAGCAAGACACGCTTCAAAGGCGGCGGCGCGGGGCTTGGCCTTGCGTTATCCAAAGGCATTGTAGAAGCTCACGGCGGACGCATCTGGGTGGAAAGTCCCGGCTATGATGAGATCAACTTTCCAGGCAGTCAATTCCATGTGATCCTGCCCTTAAGCAAACTTGAAGAAGGGGAAAAACAAAAGGCGAGCGCGCCGTTGACTTTTAGGATATAAAAAAGTGAGACTCTCCCGTTTCTGGCGGGATCTATCCCATTAAAAAACGAAGCCGGTATAAAATATGCTGGAAATATAACCGGTCTACGCCGCAAACTTTCTCATCATCTCCTCTAAATTCTTTTTCACCTCTTCCCATTCAGTATCAATAATCGAATAATAAACCGAATCGCGATAACGCCCGTCGGGCAGGATCATGTGATTACGCAGCACACCTTCCTTCTTCGCGCCGATGCGTTCAATGGCTTTCTGCGAGCGGAGATTGCGCAAGTCTGTTTTCAACTGCACGCGGATACATTTCAACGTTTCAAAGGCGTGTGTGAGCAGCAAATATTTGCACTCGGTATTAACCGCCGTGCGCTGAAAATCAGTCCCATACCATGTGCCGCCGACTTCAAGCCCGCGGTCTTTGGGCATGATGTTGAGATAGCGTGTCGCACCCGCCACACGTCCCGACGCAAGATGGATTACAGCAAAGGGCAAGTCCGCTCCCGTCTCCGCGCGGGATAAAATATCGCGCACCCAATTCCGCATATCTTCATCCGTACTGATGTTGCCGTACAGCATGAAATCCCAAAAATCCTGTCCTGCGCCAATGGCAGTCAAGCCGGGGATGTGCGCTTCACTCAACGGTTCAAGCCGCGCATATTTACCAGTCAATACAACAGGTCTTACTTCCATCATTTTAACCACTCCTCT
The DNA here is from genome assembly GCA_009885525.1 of Anaerolineaceae bacterium. Classification (GTDB taxonomy): domain Bacteria; phylum Chloroflexota; class Anaerolineae; order Anaerolineales; family Villigracilaceae; genus Villigracilis. The sequence continues at coordinate 10,985 of VFKN01000023.1, forward strand.
TCTTTTTTATCCTGTGAAGGCAGGTAAGGTATCTGCGGTCCTTCAATGCCTAAAAATTCGGAAAGCGCAGCGCGCATGGCGGTGCGATCATCCCATAAGTATTCAGTCTTGCCGAAACACATGGATTGCTCATGACCTTTTCCGCACGAGATGACGATATCGCCTTCGCGCGCCAACCTCAGCGCGAATTTGATCGCTTCGCCGCGATCCGGTACGCGCCAAAATGTCTCCCCTTCGCGCCCGCCTTTGGCGAGTGCACCTGCCGCCATTTCCTCGAGAATTCCATCGAGCGATTCAGTGCGCGGGTCTTCGGCGGTCAACACGGATAAATCCGCCAGTTCGATGGATGTCTCTGCCATCATGCGCCGTTTTTCTTTATCGCGCAATCCCGCCGAACCAAAGATGGAGATCACGCGCGCCCTCGCCCCCGGCCCCTCTCCCATAGGGCGAGAGGGGAGCATTTTTCTAGCGGCTTCTAATGCGACCTTCAATGCATTGGGCGTGTGAGCAAAATCCACAATGGCGATGAAGTTTTGACCGAGTGCGATATTTTCCATGCGCCCGGGGATTCCATCCAGCGCATCGATTCCCTGCGCGGCGATTTGCGGGTCGATGCCCAAGCCATACACAGCTGCTGTCAACGCGGCGAGGCAATTGGAGACGTTATACGCGCCAACCAAATTGCTGAAAACATCAACGCGGAAATCTTTTGAAACAGCGGTGAATTTAATTCCCGTCGAACTATATTCAATATCCACAGCGCGGACATTGGCATCGTCACCCAGTCCATAATTTAATTGATTCACTTTGATGAAATTGTTGAGGAAATCAAATGATTTGATATCGTCACGGTTGATCACGCCCAAACGCGGATTGCCATGCGGCTTTGCTTTTGTGATTTCCAAACTGGAAAACAATCTCGCTTTTGCGGCACGATAATTTTCGTAGCTGCCATGTTCATCCATGTGTTCGTGTGTGACGTTGGTGACGACGCCAATGTCAAACTCACACGCATCCACGCGATGCTGCGACCAGCCGTGTGAAGTGGTCTCAAGCACAACATGCGTCAGCCCCGCTTTGAGCATCTGCGCGAGATATTGCTGCACATCATGCGCGTCCGGCGTGGTGACGTGGAAACCCGTGTCGAGAACTTCATCACCGATGACTGCGTTCACAGTTGAAATCATCCCGGCTTTGATGCCAGCCGCGATAAGAATTTTATGGATCAGGTTGCTGGTCGTGGTTTTGCCATCCGTGCCGGTCACGCCGATGACGGTCAGTTGGCGGGCGGGAAAATCGTGGAAGGCGGCAGCTATCCAGGTCAGGGTTTGGCGCGGGTTTTCGAGTCGAATATACGGGACGCTGAATCCATCCAGTTCTCTATCCCCTACAATTGCGGCAGCGCCGTTATCAATTGCTTTGTGAATGAAGTTATGTCCGTCTACGTTGCCGCCTTGCATGGCGACAAAAAGATAACCGGGCTTCACAGCGCGGCTGTCAATGGCAATGCCTGTAACAACAATATTGGGGATACTGGTTGGAAGCGTGTAGGGAAAATCAGTGAAGAGTTGTTGAAGTCTTTTTTGCATGTTGAGTTGTCCAATTTAATACAAAAGAGGATTTTGGTAATTCTACCAAAATCCTCTTTTGTAACGGTCTGATTACGACCTGACAACTTTTATATTGAAGTGATAGGACTGAGTAGCCTGACGAAAGCCTCGCCAGAGGAGGACATACATTTCCACTCCGCGTGAGGTGGTAATATCTCCGAGGTCAATTGCGGATCTCCAGCCGAACCAGTCGTGTAAAGCCTTGCTAACAGTGGCTTTTGCATCCGCACTATTGCCGCTGACAAAAATATCGGTCTTTTCAGAAAGTCTGTTGGGGTTAACAATAACATCACAATGTATTGTATTAAGAGATTTCACCACCATTGTATCGGGAAATGCCCGCTGAATTTGCTCGCCCAGCGAATCTGTATTACATACAGTCAGAGTCCAAATCTTGTCTGAATAATTAAGTGGGGTCGCTGTATCAATCAAGATCTTGCCTTTCAGGTTTCCAGCGCCTGCCTGATGCAAAGCCTCCAGTGAAGCAGAACCTAATGTGCAGTTGAATACGATTTCGCCGAAAGAAGCGGCATTTGCAAAAGTGCCAAATGATGCTTTACGACCTTCCTGCTTCGCCCAGACAACCGCTTTAGGATTCGCCTCGTCTCTGGACCCCATCATAACCTCGTGCCCCAGTTGCACTAATTTGGATCCAATTGTTTGTCCCACCACCCCTGTACCTAAGATGCCTATGTTCATGTAAACTCCTTTTTAGATACTTGATTTTTTGCCCTGCCAAACATTATCTCGTTTTCGAATAACTATCTCACATATTGTACTCGTCAGCAAAAGGGCGAACAAACCCTTTTGCCACGGAGGCACAGATGCGCGGAGTTTTATCCTTGTTTTTCTCAGTGCCACCATGCCTCTGCGGCTCAAAAAATGTGCAACCAATCTTTGACCAATACAAACTATCTCACATAGGCCAAGTTTGACCCATATTTTACTTTATTCGGCCGCCGTTGCAGCAGCCTGTTTGGTCATTTTTGTCTTAAGCCACTTTAAACGGAAGGTTTCTTCACGTTCGCGTTCTTCCAGCGAACTGACGATGAACTCGATCTGGTGTTTGTACTGCGGAATAAAAATATGCTGAAGCGCATTCACGCGCCGCTGGGTTTTTCGCAGCTCATTGGCGAGCCGCCAAACTGCGGCGGTTAGCATCGAAAGTTGCGGAATGCGTAAAAGCACTTCGCGAAAAGCAGCGCTCGCTTCATCAAGCGCCGCGGATGTATCACCGGGGCTATATGGAAGTTTTGGCGGTTCGCCTCGCGATTCGATCTGCGGAAGAGCCACGCCCATCACGCCTCGCAAACGAAGGTGTACATCTACAGTTTTATCCACCGCGAGTGCAGCCCACTCCACGTGATCGGAGCCCATCACAAGGCGCGCCTTTTCCATGGCATCGTAAGCAGTCTCGAGTAACGCCCAAACTTCTTTTTGAAGGGAGTCGGCTTCCTTTGCAACACGAACCAATTCGCCGGTCAGGGCTTCGCGTTTGCGGTCAAGGATCTCATATCCCTCTTTCGCAAAGCGTAAATCCTTTTTGAGGCGAATTAGGTTCGTGCGGGTGGGAGCAATACTAATTTGCGGCATCGTCGCCTTTGTAATATTGCGCGATCTCGTCGAGCGTCACGCGGGTAAGCTCCTTCTTCGGTAATATAGAGAGGAGTTTCCATCCAATTTCGAGGGTTCGCTCAATAGTGCGATTTTCAGTAAAACTTTGGTTGACGAATTCACGTTCGAACGCGCGTCCAAACCTGAGATATTTCTGATCCACATCGCTGAGTTCTTCCTCGCCGATAACGGAAGCAAGAGCACGCACATCCTGGGTTCTGGCATATGCCGCATACAACTGCGCGCCCCAGCGTGGATGATCTTCACGCGTGCGATTCTTGCCAATGCCATCTTTCATCAAACGTGAGAGGCTGGGCAGAACTGCAACGGGAGGATAAATACCGGCGAAATTAAGTTCGCGTCCCAACACGATCTGACCTTCGGTGATGTAACCGGTCAAGTCAGGCATTGGATGAGTAATGTCGTCATTGGGCATTGTAAGAATCGGAATTTGAGTAATCGAGCCCTTGCTGGTGCGGATGCGACCCGTGCGTTCGTACATCGAAGCCAGATCGCTATATAAATAACCAGGATAACCCTTACGACTGGGGACTTCACCGCGCACATTTGAAATCTGACGCAAGGCTTCACCGTAATTGGTCATATCTGTGAGGACGACCAAAACGTGCATGTCGCATTGGTAGGCAAGATACTCTGCAAGGGTCAGTGCCGCGCGCGGGGTGACGATACGCTCAACTGGGGGGTCATCCGCAAGGTTGAGGAACATAGCCACGCGGGTCAACGCTCCGCTCTCGGTGAACGAGCGGCGGAAGTATTCTGCTACATCATTCTTTACGCCCATCGCGGCAAACACAATCGCGAATTCTTCGCCTTCGGTTGGGGGCGCACCTGCCACTTTACCCAAGGTGGCCTGACGTACAATTTGTGCCGCGAGTTGGTCGTGCGGCAAACCAGCGCCGGAGAACAGCGGAAGTTTTTGTCCGCGCAAGAGCGTATTCACGCCGTCAATGGTGGAGATGCCAGTTTGAATGTAATCGCGCGGATAAATACGCGCGGTTGGGTTAATCGGCTGTCCGTTGACATCCGCATAATGATCTGTGAGTGGTTCAGGGCCGCCGTCGATGGGATTGCCCAAACCATCAAAAATGCGTCCAAGCATTTCCTCTGCAACGGGGATGTGGAGAGTAGTGCCCAGGAAACGCACGCGGGTTCCATCAATGGAGAGGCCAGTGGATCCGGCAAACGCCTGAACTACCGCGTAGCCCTCACCCACTTCCAATACACGCCCACGGCGAAGTTGACCGCGAGAATCCTGAATTTCAACCACCTCGTCATAACTGACGTTCGCCCCACCCTCGACAACTATGATTGGGCCTTCGATGCGGCTAACACCAACAACTTCCTGACCACCTTGTACTGTTACTTCGCTCATGATCTGTACTCCGCATCCAATTGACCCATTTGATCGTCAATTTGTTTTTGAATTTCATCAAATTTGTGCAGTTCTTCGTTTGTGACAGTTGACTTTGCGCGAATGATGGTATCCACTACGGGCAAATCATGAATCAAATTGATCGGAGCGCCACGCTTAACAATTGACATGCCGCGTTCGTGGAAGTAAAGGACGAGTTCAAGCATACGAATCTGCTTTTCGACCGACGAATACGCATCCACTGACTCAGTTGCATTCTGCTGCAAAAGACCTTCGCGGATTAGGCGTGTGGTTTCAAGCACCATACGCTCGGTATAAGGCAGCGCATCAGGACCGACCAATTTCACAATTTGAGACAGGCGGCTTTCTTCGCTCAATAATTCCATGGCTCGGTTACGCATCACAAGCCAGTCTTTACCAGTCTTTTCGCGCCACCACCCAGCTACGTCTTCGAGATATTCGCTGTAACTATCCAGCCAGTTAATGGCCGGGAAGTGACGGGCAGATGCAAGTGATTTATCCAACGCCCAGAAACAGCGGATGAAGCGTTTGGTGTGTTGTGTAACAGGTTCTGAGAAGTCACCGCCGGGGGGAGAAACCGCTCCTACGATGGAAACCGATCCTTGTGAGCCGTTCAAGTTATTCACATAACCAGCGCGCTCGTAAAATTCCGCGAGGCGCGCAGCAAGATATGCCGGATAGCCTTCTTCTGCGGGCATTTCTTCCAAACGACCTGAGACTTCACGCAACGCTTCCGCCCAACGGGAGGTTGAGTCTGCCATCAAGGCTACGTGATAACCCATATCGCGATAATACTCTGCAATGGTGATACCGGTATAGATGCTGGCTTCACGCGCCGCAACAGGCATATTGGATGTGTTCGCGATCAACACCGTGCGTTCCATCAAAGGGCGTCCCGTGCGCGGATCGATCAGGTGCGGGAATTCCTGCAACACTTCCGTCATTTCGTTGCCGCGTTCACCGCAGCCGATATAGACGATGATTTCCGCATCCGCCCATTTCGCAATGCTATGCTGGGTAACAGTCTTACCTGAACCAAACGGACCGGGGATACCCGCCGCGCCGCCTTTAGCAACAGGGAAGAATGTGTCAAGAATTCTCTGACCCGTGATCAAGGGAATGTTCGCGGGGCGCCTATTGGTAAAGGGTCGCGCACGACGAACAGGCCAGCGCTGAAGCATGGTGAGAGTCTTTTCTTCCTTGCCCATTTTCAACTTGGCGATCGGGTCAATAACCGTGTAATCACCCGCAGGGGCAACCCAGGTAATGGTACCAGAGTCATCGGGGTTCAACATCACACGATGCTCTAATGTGTCTGTTTCCATCGCGATACCGATAATGGCGCCGCCCTGAATCTCATCACCGACTTTTACTTTCGGCGTGTATTTCCATTTCTTTTCGCGATTGATCGGGTCGAAATGCGCACCGCGGTTAATGAAAGAACCCATCGCCTGTTCGATTAACGGAAGCGGACGTTGCACACCATCATAAATACTTTGAATCAATCCCGGTCCCAATTCTACAGATAGAGGCAATCCTGTTCCGTAGACCGGTGCGCCGGTTTGCATGCCTGCAGTTTCTTCATAGACTTGAATCGTCATCTGATCGCCTTTGAGTCCGATCACTTCACCCACAAGACGGTCAACGCCTACTTCAACGAGCTCAAGCATGCCCACGTGACGGGATCCGCGGGCACGTACAACGGGGCCGCTGATCCAGGTTATCTTTCCAATTTCCTCACTCATACCTTTTCTCCCATCAGCGCTTTATAAACTGAGGAACGCAGGGAACCCTGCAAGCGGCTCAAGCGGGTTTCGAGCGTATTATCGTAATGAAGCTTGCCACCCGCTGCGCTTACGACAACGCCGGTACCTTCCTCAAGTTTTTTGCCGAATGTAAATTTGCCGTTGAATTCTTTGGAAAGATCATCCAGTTTCAAAACTTTTTGTGTGGATTCATCCACGAGAACTTCGGCTTCAGTCACCTGCAATTGGGCTAAAGCCTCACGCGCAAGCATGGCTGCAATCGCGCCGTAATCAGGGCGTTTTTTTACAGAGGCTAATTGTTTTCGAACTTCCTCGAAAACATCATTCAATATTTTTTCGCGCTGTTCCAATTGCGTGGAACGCGATTTGAGTTCAGATGTGGCAGATGATTGGCTGCGAAGACGATCTGCATCTTCTTTTGCCCGGGCAAGGATGGCCTTTCGTTCAGCCTCGGCCTGTTCCTGTGCGCGCTTTCGAATGGCTTCAGCTTTCTCTTTTGCCTCAGCGTGTAACTGCTCTGCTTCATCCCGCGCCTCCACCATGATGGCTCGCGCAAGTAATTCAATATCTTCTTCTTCAGATTTCATAGCGCTTAATCCAATTTTTTTCCATGATTCGAATGTCGACAGAAAAGGTCTAGAGCTTGATGCCAATCGCCTTCAAGACGATATCACCAAGCGAAGCCTGACCTTCCGGAACGCCGCCACGGGAGGGAATTTCAACCACAAGCGGGACCGTGCTCCGCAGGTTTAGATGCTCCATGCGGGCCGGAATCAACTCAGCTACATCCTGTGTGACGAGTACAATGCCGATATCCTTATTGGCTTGCGCTTCATCCAATGCCTGATTGACCTCGGCGACGGTGGTGGCAACTCTGCCGCCCACGCCTGCCAGCGAAAAACCAAGCACCGCATCAGGATGGCCGATGACCAGAATTTTCATTGATTATCCTTGCTTCCTATTTTGGAAGAACGAGGAATGAAATGATCAAACCATAAATAGCGATACCTTCGGAAAGACCCACGAAGATCAACGCACGGCCAAAGGACTCGGGTTTTTCAGCAGTGGCACCTACAGCAGCAGCACCAGAACCGCCTACCGCAATACCTGCGCCAATACAAGCCAAACCGGTTGAAAGAGCAGCGGCCAGAGTAGCATACTGATCGACTACGGCTGTCTGGGCAGCGCCTGCTGCCAGCGCAGCGGTCGGCGAAGCAAACCAAACCAGGGCCAACCCAGCTGCGAACAGGCCAACCAGAAAATTAAATCCAGTGAAACCTTTGACGATTCGGGAAACCGACTCCGCGGGACTGGTCTTTCCATTCTGAAGCAAAAAAGCCACTGCGGGAACGACCGGGATCAAACCAACCAATACAGCAAAGATTAAGAACATTGTTTATCTCCTTGTAGATAAATTATAAATTTGATGTAAATACACGAACATTTGTAATTCTTGAAATAACTTCAAACAACCTTCTGCAATTCAGCGGCTTATGCTTCCTCTTTAGAAGGGTTCAACTTCAACGGCTCAAAGCTCATACCACCGCCGTGGAAGAATTTACCTAGGATTTCGTAATAATGCAAACGCATAGTCTGAATGTAAACAATCAGCCCTTCAAAACCGATAATGAAAATATTACCGATGATGATCGTGATCCAAAAACCAAGTGTCGGCTCTTCACCTGCGAGCTTAAATATAGCCAGGCTCAAACCGCCATGGGCAACTGCAAATGCGCCCACGCGGACAAATGACAAAGTATTACTGAGCATACTGATCGCGCCTTCGAAAAGGTCCATGAACGATTGCACAAGGAACATTGCAAACCCGCCAAAGCCCTTGCCTTCGATCAATGTATGCCCTTCGACCATGTTCCTAAAAAATCCAGAGAACATGAGCAAGACTCCGAAGACCCCAGCCAACAACGGAAACGAAAGCGGCAGGTTGTTGATTGCGACTGCCACCTTGGGCGCAATCGCTGTACTGCCAAGGAAGCCACCCAACAAAGCGAGGAAGGAAATATAGAAACACAACGCCACTACACCAGCAT
>VFKN01000022.1 GCA_009885525.1 Anaerolineaceae bacterium
ATGTCATTGCGAGCGCACTTTGCGAAGCAATCTCCTCGACAAAACAGGAGATTGCTTCGTCGGGAAAAGCACCCTCCTCGCAATGACATATTCATACTGAGAATTGCTGTATAGCACTTAAACAGAATTCATAGATTATATTTTTTATAACCGCAATCAATTTACAAGTCGAAAAAGTCGCAAATAAGTTACTGGTATATAAATTAAGCCGGCGTTAGAAATTAATGAAAACAGGAGAGTCGTCCGCGTGTATTTGTGTTAATATTGATACGATATTATTATGATTGAAGTTTTTCTTTACAGGAGATCCTATGGCAGATGACTCTAAAAACGACCCCGGTGCGCGCATGAGAAATATGCTTGGTAGTTCTTCGCCAGCCGCGAAACTTCCGAAAAAAGAGGGCGGAGCAGATTCGTCTCTTTCAAAACTTCCCCAAGGTTCGGGGAAAAATATCACGCCTGTTTCTGCGCCAAAAGCGGAGGTGACTTCAACTCCGCCTGCTTCTTCATCGCCCAAAAAAAATAATATCGGTCCCATTTTTTGGACGATTGCCAGCGTAATCTCGTTAACGGTGAATATCGTCTTACTTCTTATTCTGGTATTTGTTTTTTCCAGTTTGCAGAAGGCGAAGTTGACCAACATCCCAGCCTTAGGACCTAACTTGTTAGGCGGGCTGTATACGAATTTTGAGAAAATGGACAGCGCGCATATCTCCACGAACATCCCCGTTGAGACTACAATTCCAGTTAAGTTTGACCTGCAATTGAATCAACAAACCAATGTGATTTTAAGCGAAGATGTGACGATCACCAACGCACTTGTCACCGTGAATACAGGCGGTTTGAATATCACCAGGGCGGCAGCAATCGTCGTGTTACCTCAGGGAACAAATTTACCCATTTTCCTAAACCTGACAGTTCCCGTGGATACCACCGTGCCGGTTATTTTGAATGTGGCAGTGGATATTCCCCTGGAGCAGACACAATTACACGAACCCTTTGTCGGCTTGCGCGAGGTTGTTGCTCCGCTTTATTGTTTATTCAAGAGTGATGCAGTTGGCATGAATGGTCAGCCCGTTTGTAAATAATAGACGTTATCGGAAATAACTGACAGGGTTATAAAATGCTCTTGAAAATTGGCTTTTTTATGCCAAAATCCTTATTACCGATAACGTCTAATGGTAATTTCTGGAGACAAATGACAAATAATATTACACAGACTACACTTAAAAACGGCATGAAGATCATGCTTAAGGAAATCCACACCGCGCCGATCATTTCATCGTGGATGTGGTACCGCGTCGGTTCGCGCGATGAGCCAACCGGCAAGACGGGCGTCTCACACTGGACGGAACACATGCAATTCAAGGGGACGAAAAAATTCCCCGCGAACATGCTGGATAAGTTTATCTCGCGCGAAGGCGGCAGGTGGAATGCATCCACGTCACATGATTCCACGCGCTATTATGAAACCATGCCCGCCGATAAAATTGACCTTGCCCTGCGCCTCGAAGCAGACCGTATGATGAACAGCATCTTTGATGCAAAAGAAGTTGCCTCGGAGCGCACGGTCATTATCTCGGAGCGTGAAGGACATGAGAACGAGCCGCTCTTCAAGTTGAGCGAAGCCATGCATCAGGCTGCGTTTCGTGTGCATCCATATCACCATGAGATCATCGGCGATAAGGCCGACTTGCACACGATCACCCGCGATGATCTCTATAATCACTATCGCGCCTATTATGTCCCAAACAATGCAACCTTAACAATGGCAGGTGATTTTGAAACCAAAGCCATGTTGAAACGCATTAAGGAATTATTCGAGCCGATCCCCAAAGGAGCGACTCCGCCGCGCCTGATCCGCCCCGAGCCGGAACAAAATGGGGAGGTGCGTTTCTCAGTGGAAGGCCCCGGCGAAACGACCTTCATTCAAATCGCTTACCGTTTCCCGATTGCTTCCCATCCCGATTATTTTCCGCTTCAAGTCCTCGATAGTTTACTCGGCGGCGCCAGCGGACTTTCTTATAAAACATCCCGCTTTTACCGCTCATTAGTGGATACCGAATATGCGGTGGATGTATCCGCCTGGTCTGAAGCGACAATCGACCCGTATCTTTATCGTATTGCGATCACCAATCATCCCAAACGCAGCCCCGAAGAGATCCTCGCAGTCTTTGATTCTGAGATCAAAAAAATACAGGACGAACTTGTATCCAAAGCCGAGATCACACGCGCAGTTAAACAAGCGTGCGCAGTCTTTGCTTATAGCAGCGAGAACATCACCAACCAGGCATTCTGGATGGGCTACGCGGAAATCTTCGCCACTTATGATTGGTTTGTAAAATATTTGGATAGCCTCGCAAAGGTCACTCCGAAGGATATTCAACGTGTGGCGCGGGAATATTTCCAACCCAACAAACGTGTGGTCGGCACATACATTCCGAAAGGCTTGGAGGCATAATGGCAAAACGCACAACAAAACCCGTAAAGCCGTCATTGCCAAGTTCCGAGGATATTTATCGCGCAACACTTCCCAATGGAATCATCGTCCTTGCGCGTGCGAATTTCAGCAACCCATCCATCAGCATGGGCGGATATCTGCCCGCTGGTTCAATCTTTGAAAGCGATAAAAAACTCGGCCTGGCTGATTTTGTCGCGTCTTCCTTAATGCGCGGGACTCAGAAGCGCGGATTTGATTCCATCTACAATGAGCTCGAATCCGTCGGCGCAAGCCTGGGATTTGACTCAGGCGTACACAACGTCAGTTTTGGCGGACGCGCACTTGTGGAAGATCTTCCACTTTTGCTCAAACTGCTTTCCGAATCCCTGCGCACGCCGACCTTCCCCAATGATGAAGTTGAAAAATTGCGCGCGCAGCTGCTTACTGGTTTATCTCTCCGCGCGCAGGACACCTCTGACATGGCAGGCCTTGAGTTTGACCGCATGTTGTTTGACGATCATCCTTACGGCAGACCCGGTGATGGATTTGTGGAGACCATTCAAGCCATTACGCGGGACGATATGGAAGAATTCCATCGCAGATATTTTGGACCGAAGGGAATGATCATTGCCCTCGTGGGCGCAATCGAACCCAAGAAAGCCGTCGATGCGATTGCGCGAGTCCTCGGTGGGTGGCAGGTTGCGGATCAGGTATCCGCGCCTGAATTGCCTCAACATAAACCGATCAAGAAAACAGTTAAGCATCATCATAAGATTGCGGGCAAAACACAATCCGACTTGGTGATCGGTACAATCGGCCCGCGCCGCAGAGACCCTGAGTTTATATCCGCTTCACTAGGGAACTCGGTACTTGGTCAATTCGGCATGATGGGACGTATCGGCGATGTAGTGCGCGAGAAATCCGGGCTGGCGTATTACGCCTCATCCAGTTTGCACGCCGGGACCGGCCCCGGCACATGGGATGTGAGCGCGGGCGTAAATCCCAAAAACTTAGCCAAGGCAATTGGTTTGATCGAAAAAGAATTGCGCCGTTTTGTTAAGAGTGGCGTTACAAAAGAAGAACTCGCCGACAGTCAGGCAAATTACATTGGCCGTTTGCCGCTTTCATTGGAATCAAATGGCGGCGTGACCAATGCGATCTTGAACATCGAACGTTACGGTCTCGGCCTGGATTATTATCCGCGCTATGAGAGCATGGTGCGCGTCGTGACCCGCGCCGATGTGCTGGAGACCGCGCGTAAATATATTAACCCCGATCGTTTGGTCATCTCAACGGCTGGACCATAAACCTTCAACCTTTGACCTTCAACACGCGTTTATGAAACTTTCCACAGGCATTGATCTCATCGAAATTTCACGCATCCGTGAAGCCATTGAGCGCCACGGCGATAAATTCATCGCGCGTATTTTCACCGAAGTCGAGCAACGTGAGTGCGGCGGACGTTTCGCTTCGCTGGCCGCAAGATTCGCGGCAAAAGAAGCTGCTGCAAAAGCCCTCGGTTGCGGCATTGGTGATGTCCGCTGGCTGGATATCGAAATCCGCAGCGATGAAAAAAAAGCGCCGCATTTATATTTATACGGCGAAGGCGAAAAACTGGCTGATGAGTTGGGGTTACTCAACTGGTCGGTTAGTTTAAGTCACACAGAGAGTCACGCAATTGCTTTTGTTGTTGCGATAAGTTAAAAAACACATCCCGCGAAAACTCGCGGGATGTTTGCAAAGACCGTTAGAGATATTTACTTATGGCGAAGGATTTATCTCATTTACTTCTGGTCTTCAACACCGATCCATAAATGTCCGGGCATCACGGGCCGATACGCGCGGATGGTGACCTTGCCCAACATTAATTGTTTTTGTCCCATCTCCAACATGCTCGGATGCACCAGACAAAGTTCAGGCACGCGCCCGAATTTTTTGCTGTAATAAGCCATCGCTTTTTGTATTTTCACGCTCAACGTCGTGCGCGGGTCATTGTCAAACCATAACATTCCAGTGTGCATGTTTATTCCTTTTCTTCATCGATCATTGGCATCCAAAAACTCAACCACTTGTTTCCTTCACGCATGGTGAACTCTGAACCTTCCAGTAATTTGTTGAATACTTCATCATTCTCACCCGCAACAGATTGCGCGTCGCTTGCATCCTGAATGTGACCAAACAAACGCGTGCGGAAAAAATCCAGCCACGCATCCAGCTCGCGCGCGCGGCTTGCGTTCAACGTCACAAAAGTCCACACGCGGCGGCTTGTTCCGCGCAGCAAAAGCCAGCGTAAATTTTGCTCGGCCGCCCCATCTAATTTTGTGACCGCTTCAAGGTCATCAATAAATAAAAGAATGAATTGCCCGTCACCTTTATTATTATGCGCCCATGTGACCAGCGCTTGCAGAAATTTTCCTGTAGACGGATTCTGCGCTTCGTGGATTCCCACATTGCTCTTACTGTTTTCAAAGATATTCCACTCGCCCGGATATTGTGTGATCACCGCGTATTGCACCTGCGACGGTAAATGCAGCATTTCCGTTGCGCATGCAATGGTCTGCATGAGTTTTGTTTTTCCGCTACCTTGATCGCCTGTGATAAAGATCGGACCAGGGATGGAATCATACAGATTTAATAAAACCGGCAATCCATCTTGCGCAACACCGAGGAAAAGGGATTCACCTGGAAGAGGAGCAACATCGGCAAGGACAGATGCTAAAGAGGGAATGCCCTTTGCAAGTGCGGCCGGATGCGTTTGCTGCTCTTCAGCAATTTCGGTTAACGCTTCGATCATCAAGGAGAAGTGATTGGTTTCATTCATATTAGAACACCTGTTCTAATATTACTCTGTATGATTATGACTGTCAAGTGCGAATTTCAGCACATACCAGTTTTCAATGAAAGTGAAATAAATCTTGACGCAGGGCATTGTTTTGGTATAATCCCCCTGCTTAATCGCTTGCCGACGTAGCTCAATTGGCAGAGCATCCGCCTTGTAAGCGGAAGGTTACGAGTTCAATTCTCGTCGTCGGCTCTGCGGTCTCTGATTGAATAAAGTCGATTGGTGATCAGCAATATAATTTATCCCGGGCGGTTACCCAAGTGGCCAAAGGGGACTGACTGTAAATCAGTTGTCAGAAGACTTCGGAGGTTCGAATCCTTCACCGCCCACTGCCGAGTTTTTTTTCGGCCAGCACGTAAGCCCTCATAGCTCAGTTGGTAGAGCACACCCTTGGTAAGG
>VFKN01000010.1 GCA_009885525.1 Anaerolineaceae bacterium
ATGGCGTGACACTGGCTTACAATGCCAGCGGCATTTACACTACAACCTATACCGTTGCTCCACATGCGGATGCGCGCAATATTAAACTAAAATACAACGCTCCGCTGACCTTGAACACAGATGGCTCATTGAGCATCACTTTTACAACTGGCGCACTGACCGAAAGCGCGCCGATTGCCTGGCAAAATATCAACGGCAAACATGTGGCTGTGGATGTTGGCTACCAAATCCGCGGGCAGGAAGTTGCTTTTGAGTTAGGCGCGTACAACCCGAGTTATGCTGTCATAATTGACCCAACCCTGACCTGGAACACCTTCCTCGGCGGGAGCGGGATTGATTATGGCAATTCCATCGCAGTGGATGGTAGCGGCAATGTGTATGTGGCAGGCTTTAGCACCGCCACCTGGGGCACTCCCGTGCGGGCGTATAGCGGTAACTATGACGCCTTCGCCGCCAAACTGAACTCTTCCGGAGCGCTGGTCTGGAACACCTTCCTTGGCGGGAGCGGGAGCGGGCATGATGGTGGCGAGTCGATCGCGGTGGATGGCAGCGGCAACGTGTATGTGGCTGGTACAAGCCACGCCACCTGGGGCACTCCCGTGCGGGCGTATACTGTTGGTGTTGACGGCTTCGCCGCCAAACTGAGCTCGACCGGCGCACTGATTTGGAACACCTTTCTCGGCGGGAGCGGGCATGATCGTGGCGAGTCGATCGCGGTGGATGGCAGCGGGAATGTGTATGTGGCTGGTACAAGCCGCGCCACCTGGGGCACTCCCGTGCGGGCGTATAGCGCGATCGAAGACGCCTTTGTCGCCAAACTGAACCCTTCCGGAGTGCTGGTTTGGAACACCTTCCTTGGCGGCGGCAGGTTTGATTATGGCAATTCCATCGCAGTGGATGGCAGCGGAAATGTGTATGTGGCAGGCCATAGTTTCGTTGATATTGATATCAGCGGAAATCCGTATGTGGCAGACGATATCAGCCCCACCTGGGGCGCTCCCATACGGGCGTATACTGCTCGCTCTGATGCCTTTGTCGCCAAACTGAACTCTTCCGGGGTTTTGCAATGGAATACCTTCCTCGGCGGTAGCGGGGATGATTATTATGGCAATTCAATCGCAGTGGATGGCAGTGGCAACGTGTATGTGGCAGGCTATAGCACCGCCACCTGGGGCGCTCCCATACGGGCGTATAGCGGTATCAATAATGCCTTCGCCGCCAAACTGAATTCCTCCGGCGTTTTGCGATGGAATACCTTCCTCGGCGGCGGCGGATTTTTTGATGAGGGTAGTTCAATTGCGGTTGACGCTAGTGGCTACGTGTATGTGGCGGGCGCTAGTACTGCCACTTGGGGAGCTCCTGTGCGGGCGTATAGCGCTGGCGAAGACGCCTTCGCTGCCCAACTGAATTCCTCCGGCATCCTGCAATGGAACACCTTCCTCGGCGGGAGCGGGGGTGATTATAGCAATTCGATTGCGGTTGACGCTAGTGGAAATGTGTATGTGGCTGGTACAAGCGACGCCACCTGGGGCGCTCCCGTGCGGGCGTATAGCGCTGGCAGTGACGCCTTCGTTGCAGTAATTGCGCAAGCCGTTGTTACTTTTAACTGCAATACATGCACCAGCGGCGCGATGACTGCGCAGATTGCGCACGTCGCCACAATCCTGAAGAGCAAAGCCTTTGCCAAGACCGGCTACGCCTTCGTGGGCTGGAACACCGCCGCAGATGGCTCAGGCACGGCGTATGCAGACGGCGCACTCTATTCCTTCGCTACGAGCGTCACCCTCTACGCCCAATGGCGCCGTGAACTGGCGATCAATGGCGGGTTTAATCTTTATGGCACCACCAGAATCCCCACGAGTTGGAAAGCGCTGAACTTTTCCGCAACGGATGGCATATCCATTGCGAGGAAGGAAGGCAAATATGCGGTCACCATTATGAGTGAGTTTGGCAAAATAAAAACGCTAACCCAAACGCTGAGAACTCTCAGCGGTGTAGCGGGCGACTCGTTCACCTTCTCTTATTGGGCGAAAGGCACGTCTTTGCTGAGGAAGGGGGATTTGTGTCAGGGACAGGTGATTCTCTATAACGCAGGCATCAAGAAACTCACCAAGACTCTTCCTTGCGGAACATTGAATTCCATCTTCAAAAAGAAAACGCTGACTTTTGCATTTATATTTGTGTATGACAAAGTGATCATCAAGTTCACCTACTCTAAAGCCAGCGGCACAGTCTGGTTTGACTTGGTGAGTCTGATCAAGTAAACATAATTAAGCATTAGATAGACAACCGCGTCGCTGAGAAATTTCAGTGACGCGGTTATTTATTTAACCCTTCAAAAAGCAACCCGCTGTTTGGTGTTAGAATCGCCTCTATGATAGGAGACCCTTATGCATACACCCGTAATTGTTGACGCAATCCGCACGCCGATTGGCGCGTTGGGTGGCATTCTTGCTTCTGTGCGCCCCGATGATCTAGCGGCACTTGTTATCAAAAATATTTTGGAACGCAATCAATTTGATCCGGCGTTGGTCGAGGAAGTTTTTTTTGGATGCGCGAATCAAGCCGGTGAGGATAATCGCAACGTAGCGCGCATGGCCGCGCTATTATCCGGACTTCCGCTCGAAGTTGGCGGCGTGACGGTGAACCGTCTCTGCGCTTCGGGACTCAATGCGATTAATCAAGCCGCGCGCGCAATCAAATCTGGCGAGGGCGAGATCTACATTGCGGGCGGAGTCGAATCGATGAGCCGCGCACCCTATTCGCTGCCAAAAGCAGAAGCGGGTTATTCATTCGGAAATTTAACCGCGTATGATACTGCGCTGGGTTGGCGTTATCCGAATCCAAAAATGAAGGAAATGTACGGTACGGATTCGATGGGTGAAACTGCGGAAAATATCGCCAGGGAACGTCCGCATATCACGCGCGAAAAACAGGATGCGTTTTCTGTGCGTTCACATCAACGCGCAATTGCGGCAATTGACTCGGGAAGATTTAAGCAGGAGATTATTCCCGTTTCCATCCTCCCTTCGGGAAAAAAGGGCGACCCGAAAATTGTCGATACTGACGAACGTCCGCGCCGTGATACGACAATGGAATCGCTGGCGAAACTCAAACCCGCGTTTGCAAAAGAAAATGGGACAGTTACCGCTGGTAATTCATCGGGATTAAATGATGGCGCATCGGCGTTGTTGATCATGAGCGAAGAAAAAGCGAAAGTGTTGAATCTTAAGCCGTTGGCGCGTATTGTCGCATCCGCTTCTGCGGGCGTGCCGCCACGCGTGATGGGACTTGGTCCTATTCCCGCGACGCAGAAAGCCTTGCAGCGCGCCGGTTTACAGATCAGTGATATTGGTTTGATGGAATTGAATGAAGCCTTTGCAATTCAATCTCTGGCTGTGATCGAAGATTTAGGCATCGATCCTGAACTCGTCAACGTCAACGGCGGCGCAATTGCGATCGGGCATCCGCTGGGATGTTCGGGTGCGCGCCTGATCACAACCCTTGTGCATGAAATGAAAAATCGCGGCAATGTGAAATACGGTGTTGCGACTTTGTGCGTGGGTGTCGGTCAAGGCGAAGCGACGGTGATTGAATATTTAGGCTAAAAGTCAAAGGTTGAAAGTTGCAGGTCAGACCTTCGACTTTTGACTTTTCCTGGTGATCAAATGAAAAAAACTATTTCTTTCTTCTTTCTTCTTTTATCTTTTATATTAACCGCCTGCAACGCACCTGTTGCGCCGAATCAGCCTGCGCCTGAAGTTGTGCTTGCTTCGCCAACGGTGCAGGTTGTTCCACTTGCGGCAACATCCACGCTGGAAATTCCGTCTCCGACTCAGGAAAGCATTCAGGCGGTGATCGTTCCCACGTCAACGCCTTTGCCTCCGCCGCAGACTCTTCCATCAACTACAATCAAATTTGACACTGGCGGTACGTGGAAAGATACGCAAGATAGCGTTCCGCTAGGAGGCAGCAAGACTTACACCTTGAACGCCATGCAGGGACAGATCATGTCGGTTTCAACCGTCGGCGGATATTTTCCGCTTCAAATTCAGGGACGTGATGGAACGGTGTTATGTCCCGTTACCGAAAATACTGATTGCTATTTCTGGCGCGGAACATTGCCGCTCTCGCAGGATTATTTCATCACTGTTAAATCCGGCGGCGATGCCAATGACTTTGTCCTGCGCGTTGCGATTAATCCGCCGGGAAAATCAAAGCAGATGTTTAAATATGATTCAGTAGATATTGGTCTTTCCTATTCCGATCAATTTGCGCCAGCCAATTTCCTCCCTTCTCTCAATAGCAAAACGAACGTGCAGTTTACGCTTCAAATGATCGATACGAGTTCTTACATCAACACAAATTTGGGCGAAGCCTATTTTGTGTTTGGGTCTTCCACGGATGCTTCGGTTGTTTCAACTTGCACCGAGCCAAATCAAAGCGGAGGCGGGCTTGAGGTGTCGAATGGCAATGCAACTTTCAATGGTTACAATTTCACTTATAGCACAGCCTCTGACGCCGGTGCAGGCAATATCTACAACCAGCATATTTATCGAATCCTCGATCATGGAATTTGTTATGAGGTGATTTATTTTATCCATTCTGCCAACATCGGTAATTTTTCTCCCGGCGTGGTGAAGGAATTTGACCTGCAAGATTTAATGCAAAAATTTAATGAAATACTTTCTACAATTCAATTGAAGTAAAAACCAAAGGAGAATCTTATGCCCCACTTAGTCCGCGATTGGATGTCCAGCCCCGTTGTTGTTGTTGACCCTGATACAAGCGTCTCGCACGCGATGACGCTCATGCGCCGCCGCAATATTCACAGCGTAATCGTGGATACCAGCGATAAAAATCCGTCTTACGGAATTGTCACCACCACCGATGTACGCGACAAGATCGTCGCCATGGAACGCAATCCCGCGAACACTACGGTGCGCGAAATTATGTCCGGCTCCATTATCACCGGGCGCGCCGATTGGACGCTGATGGAATGTTCAAAGATCATGCAGGAGCATAAGATCCATCATCTCCCAATTGCAGATGAGCACGGCTCATTGATCGGCTTAATCTCGGCGACGGATATTTTTATGTCGGTGGAAGAACAAGGTTGGGACGAGGAAAAGTAAGTCACCTTACGCAGGATTCTCCCTCATCCCCAACCCTTCCCCCGAAGGGGAAGGGAGTTTCCCCTCTCCCTTTGGGAGAGGGCAGGGTGAGGGTGCGTAAGGTGACAAAGTAAATTAAAAAATCCCGCAGGCTTAATGCCTGCGGGGTTTTTTGTAACATTGTATGGTGGCGCGCAATCTCACCCCATCGTCTTGACAGCCTCTTGCTTCATGTGCGCGAGTACACCGCGGAAGCCATTCAAGCGTTGACCTGAAATTGCGTCTTCCAATTTCATCGGTGCGTAGAAATCCGCGGGGATGGCGATGATTTCTTCGGGTTTACAGCCGTTCAATCCAGTTGCGAGGATCGCGGCGAGTCCGCGCACGGTGGGGGATTGCGGGGGAATATCAAAGTGGAAAGTCAAACTGCCGTCATCCGCTTTTTCAGCAAACAAAAATACGGGCGTCATACATTCGGGGATCGGCTCCATTTTGGCGCGTTCTTCCCGAAAGCGTTCGGGCAAATCTGCCAGCGACTCGGCGTAACCGATAAGGGTTTCCATTTTCTCTTCGCGCGTCATACCGGCGAAGTCATCTACGATCTCCTGGAGATTGGCAGGTAATGACATAATTTATTTTTCGATCGGCGCGTCTACGAGGTTGCCCCACTCCGTCCATGAGCCGTCGTAGTTTTTAACCTTTTCGTAGCCGAGCAAATATTTCAGCACGAACCATGTCAGCGATGAACGCTCGCCGATGCGGCAATACGCGATGATCTCGCCGTCGGCTTTAATATCTTTGCCTTCGTAAAGCGCGCGCAATTCTTCGACGCTCTTGAAGGCGCTATCCGCTTCGTTGACCGCCATAGACCAGGGGATGCTGACCGCTCCGGGGATGTGTCCGCCGCGCGTCGCTCCTTCCTGCGGATAATTCGGCATGTGGAGTAATTCGCCCGTGTATTCTTTCAGCGAGCGGACATCCACCATCGGTTTTTTATCTTCGATCTGTTTGAATACATCGTTGCGGAATGCGCGAATCGATTTGTCCGCTTCCTTCGCTGAGTAACTCGTGCGCGTATACGCGCGGACTTCTTTTACGAGCGCGCGTTTTTCCTGTTCCCATTTGATGCGCCCACCGTTCATGATCTTGACGTTTGTGTGACCGTAATATTGGAAGACCCAGAGCGCATAGCAGGCAAACCAATTGGATTTGTCGCCATAAAAAACAATCGATGTATCGTTGGTGATGCCGAGCGTGGAACAGATCTCTTCAAATTGTTCCCTGGTGGAAAAATCGCGGCGCAAGGGATGTTGCAGCGTGCTGAACCAATCCACCTGCACCGCGCCGGGGATGTGTCCCATCAGGTAAAGCAGCGAGTCTTCATCGGATTCGATAATGCGTACATTCGGGTCTTCGAGGTGCTGCGCGACCCATTCGGTGTCTACTAAATATTCGGGGTGTGCGTATGACATGCTATTTCTCCTACTCTAAGATTTATTCTGAAATGTTATGGCTAATTTTTACCACAACCTTGAAAAAGATTACAGTCAAAAACCCGCTTTTGCGCGGATGCATTTATGTTCCTTTTATTCACTTTGATGTAAAATTGACGCATGCCAAAGGTGAAATATTACGTTGTTTGGAAAGGACGCAGAACGGGCATCTTCACCACTTGGGCGGAGTGCGAAAAACAGGTGAAGGGCTATGTCGGCGCTCAGTTCAAGGCTTTCGAGGGCGAAGTCGAGGCGGAGGCTGCCTATCTTGCCAATTATGATGATTACAAAGGTAAGCCTTCATCGCATGGGAAGTGGAAACTGGCGAGCACGCAGCCGATCCTCCCGTCCATTTGTGTGGACGCGGCCTGCAGCGGTTCGCCGGGTATACTCGAATATCGCGGTGTGAATACCGAAACAGGCGAACAAATTTTCAATGCAGGTCCGTATGCCGAAGGGACAAATAATGTTGGCGAATTCCTTGCCGTTGTCCATGCGTTGACGTGGCAGGTTAAACACAATATGCACATTCCCGTTTATTCGGATTCAGAGAATGCCATTTTGTGGATCAATACGGGTGAGTGCAAAACCAAACTTAAGCATTCATCCAAGAACGCTGTTCTTTTTGCGCTTATTCATAGCGCAGTGAATTGGCTGGCAGAAAATAAACTGCCAGAAGGCAAAATTCTGAAATGGGATACAAAACTGTGGGGAGAAAACCCCGCGGATTTTGGCAGGAAGTAAATTTTGAGAATTCAATGCAGAGGAGACAACTGTGCTTTCAACCATTGATCGCATTATTTTTTTAAAAGAGGTTCCGTTTTTTCATGGTATGACTATTGAGCAGCTCAAAATATTGGCTGCTCTGTGTGAGGAAAGACTTTTCGAGAAAGACGCACATATTTTCAATAATGGAGATCCCGGTGGTGTTCTCTATGTCGTTGTGAACGGGCGGGTAGGTATTGAGCAGGAAAAACGCGCAGGCTCCTTTGCGCGGCTTGCCGATGTGGATGCATACTCCTATTTTGGAGAAGCCAATTTCTTCGATAATAATCCACATTCCACATCCGCTGTTGCAGTCCGCGACACGTTGATCTTACAGTTAAGACGCGAACCTGTGATCGAGCTTGCCCGTCAAAACCCTAATCTTGCCTTGGAGTTGATCAATGTTTTGAGTGAGCGCTTGCGGGAAAATAACAGTCGCATTTCCGAATTGACGCGATCCCAGCCGGATAAATTGGATAAATTGTATAATGCGTTTGGTTAGATCAATAACTCATCTTACGCAGAGCGCTTCGAAGGCGCTGCCCCGTCGGTTGCTTTAAAGTTTTTCCAGCAGTTGTACCGCGGAAAGCGGCAGGCTGCGCGATCTTTATATAAATTAAAAGCATGATAACGATAACCATTTTTTTATTTCAAATGAACAGGAAGGATAAAAACCAATGAACTGGCTTAATAAAATTTTGAATGTTCGCTCCAACGAATGGTCGCGGCTGTTGTTCATAGCTGTTATTCTGATTTTTTCCAACGTGGGAACAACCTGGGCGATGAATACGGCTTACGCGGCTTTTGTTAAGGAAGTGGGGGCGCAATCCGTCATTTGGGTACAGTTGCTGAGCTCGATCCTTTCGATCCTGTTTATGTTCGTCTACACGGCTTTTGTAGACCGGGTTGACAATAACCGGCTGTTTGCCTACATTATTGCCATCGGTGTGGTTATCAAGTTGATAAGCATTACTTTAGCGGGAGTTATCTCACCGGCTTGGGCTTTTTTGGGGCTGTATGTTCTTTCCATGGTATGGCTGGCGGCTTGGGGCGCGCAGTTTGCCACTTATGTTAATGATCTCTTTGATATTCAATCTGCAAAACGAACCTGGCCCATTATTCTAGCCGCCGCGTCCATTGGCGGCATCACGGGCGGATTCACGCTGCAATTTTTAACGACTCGCCTAAGCCCCCTTAGCATTATATGGATTTGGGTTCTAACGGATGTTGTGGCTTTTGGGGTCGTTTGGGTCATGCCTATCTTTATAAAAGGGCATAAAAAATTCTCGAAAACCGGCGTGAAATCGGGAAAGCCTTTCGCGCAAAATGAGGAAACTTCCTACCTGCAAGGCATGAAAGACGGTTTGGGTTTTACGCTTCAATCGGGTCTTTTGCGCTGGATGGCGATTGGAACCCTTATCCTGATGGCTTTGATGTCTTTGTTGGAATACTATTACAACCTGATCCTGGCTCCCCAATTCGATGATTATGCCGGCTTCCTGGGTAAACTCGAAGGCGTTAGCAGCATAATTTCGCTGCTTATTTTATTTTTTGGCATAGGCTGGATGACCAGATCCTGGGGCGTAAAGGATACCAACCTGGTCTATCCGACTTTGAATTTGCTCATTTGCGGCGGGGTGGCTGGCTTCCCAACCGCCCTGACAGCTTCCCTGGCGTTTATTACCCGTAAAGGCTTGCGCTCCGGCTTCCAGGAAACCATAGACGCTTTGCTGTTTAATGCCGTCCCGCTTCGAATTAAAGGACGGGCGCGGGCTTTTGTGGGCGGTATGATCACTCCGCTTGGAACGCTGACCGGCGTCTTTCTTTTATGGGTGTTGGGCGAAACGATAGGGTTATTGCGCGGCGCGATCGCCCTGCTGGCGTTAATTTATCTGGTCAGCGCTTTTGTGACGCGGCATCAATACACCCAGGCTTTGGTGAAAATGTTGGAAGAGGAGGATTACTCGTTCCTGCTTTCGGAAGGCGCTTCGAATCTGAGCGTAGCCGACCCGGCGACCTTGAGCCGCTTGCAGAAAAAACTTGAGGAAAGCGCCAGCCATGAAATGCGTATTTTTATGACCCAGTTGATCGCCCAGGTTGGCGGAGCCGAATCGCTTTCCATATTGATCCCGGCGATTAAAGCCGCGCCTGAACCCCGCACCCGCGCGTCCATGTTGGATGTTGTGTCTGCGGCAGGGTTGCGCGGCGGCAAGATCCGCGAACTTTATGTGGATTTCCTTACCGATCCCGACGCGCAAGTGCGCCAGGCGGCAGCCTCGGGCTTGGAGCAACTTCTGGGCGCAAAAGACCCCTGGCTTCAGGAACAATGGCTGAATATGGTCGGCGACTCCGACTCGCACATCTCCCTGTATGCTTTGCAATCCCTCGCCGGCACAGGCGGTTTTTATAAGTTCGAACCCGCCACCCAAAAATTGGATCAATTGCTCCAGGGCGATTCGATTGAAGATAAAAGAAATGCAATTGACGTTTTGGGAATGATCGCCCACCCAAAATCCATAGAGCGGTTGTTGTTCTTTCTGGAAGACGTGAACGATCAGATTCGCCTCGCAGCTATTTTGGATCTGGAAAAACTCGCCCTGCCGCTTGGAAGCGCCCTGGACACAAAAATTTTAGAGAAGACGCAGTCGCTTTTGCATGATCCAGTCGCGCGCGTGCGCCAGGCTGCTTTGCAGGTGATCGGTAAATTCAAGGATAAAAAGGTTTATCCTTTGCTGGTTTCCGCTTTGGCGGATAAAAATTCCCAGGTGTGTTCCACCGCGGTTAACATTCTGGTTGCGATTGGCAGGGATATCGCGCCTATGGCACAGGCTGAACTTAATTCAACGAATTCGCAAATTCATAAAATGGCCGCAGTGGTTCTCAGCCGTATTAATCCCAGACAGTTTGGCTCTTTGATCGATAAGTCGGTTTCTAATAACTTGAATAATATATATCAAAATATTAGTTTGGAGCAGGCTTTAACTCCCTATAACAAGTACTACAGCGTTCGAGTTCAGTTAGCTGCGTTACGTGAAGGTAACGATAACTTGATCGACGAGATTCTATATTTGCTTTCCGCAATTCATGATCCCCAAATCCTTAATGTGATTGGGGAATCCCTGCATAGCGATTCGCCCGAGACTCGCAACCTGGCTTTGGAAGCATTGGAGTCTTTAACCTCGCCGCAAACCGCCGCTTTGATCGCTTCCCTGTTTGAGCCATCCATGGCCCCCATGCAGCTGCTTGAACTTGGACACGGCACCTTGAACGTCGAACAAGTCAATATTGTTCAGGCGTTGGAGAAATTATTCTCTTCAACGAACTCGAGACTCTTCAACTTGTTGGCTTTACATGTTGTCGGGGATATTGGCGCAGATTTACCTAAAACTCCAAATCAGCAGGGCGATATCAATCGGCTTTTGGAGGCGCTTGAAACGCCTTCTGGAAAAGTAGACATTGATCCTGCTTTGCCAATGGAGGTCCGTTCGTTGTTGGAGAAAGCATTAAACAATTCCGACCTGCTTATACAGCAAGCGGCGCAGGCTGCCCTCCAAAAAATTTCAGGTTCAAGATTGGGTGACGTAGAAGATGTTGTTCTAAAAGACCGGGAAGAGTCGAAAGAAATTTCTGTAATTGAAAGGATAAGTATCTTGAAAGAAGTGCCTTTCTTCCGGGACATACCGATCAGTCAGCTGGAAAATCTGGCGATGATGTGCAAGGAGAAAAAATATCGAAAAGGTACCCGTATTTTCAAGACAGGTGATCTAGGTGAAACTCTCTACATTGTTGTCGAAGGTCAAGTAGGGATCGAACAGGAAAAACGCGGCGGCGCTACCCTGCTTGCAACGCTTGGGAACAATTCCTATTTTGGCGAAATGTCTTTATTCGACAAGAGCCCGCGTTCCACTTCTGCTGTTGTGCTGAAAGATAGTTTTATTATGGAGGTGAATCGGGCCCCCATCTTTGCCTTGACGATGCAGAACCCCGATCTGGCGCTCGAGTTGATTAATGTATTAAGTCAGCGCATTCGGGAGACCAGTGACCGCCTGGCAGATACTGCCCGCTCGCGTCCGCGCGAACTGCATAAGTTATTTGATCAATTTGGTTAAGGTGTTAAATGCAAATAATTACAATCGCTGCAAATTTTACGATTGAGCCAATTGAAAGCGCACTGAAATTTTGGATGAGTGAATTATCGCTGCCCGCAGAACTGCGCTTTGCTCCCTACAATCAGGTATTTCAGCAATTACTCGATTCTTCCAGTGTCTTCTTCCGGAATCAAGGCGGGTTGAATATCATTTTTCTCCGCTTGCAGGATTGGGTCACTGGCGCTGACCCGATGGAAGCCGCGCGGCGAAATTTACAAGAGTTGGAAACTGCGCTGCACGCAGCTGCTGCCCGCTCCTCCGCGCCCTTTTTGCTTTGTTTCTGCCCGTCAGCGCCAGATTTTCCGCCTGAGCAGCGCGCGGCTGTCGAGACTCTGGAAGAAAGCGCGGCGGCAGCGCTCAACAAAGCCGCCGGGATCTACGCAATCACATCCAAAGAAATCGCTTCACTCTATCCGCTTGAAAACTACGCCGATCCACAGTCTGAAATATTGGGACATATTCCTTATACGCCCGCCTTCTATGCAGCCCTGGCAGGCATGGCTGTCAGGCGCATGTATGCGATTCAAAACAAGCAATATAAAGTCATCGTACTGGATTGCGATCAAACGCTGTGGAAAGGCGTGGTAGGCGAAGACGGCGCGCTCGGCGTGGAAATTAGCGCGCCGTATCAGGCGCTGCAAACATTCATGGCTGCCCAGCATCAGGCGGGCATGTTGTTATGCCTGTGCAGTAAAAACCAGGAAGCGGACGTCTTCGAGGTTTTTGACCGGCGCTCCGAGATGCGTTTGCAGCGCGGTCATCTTGTTTCATGGCGAATTAACTGGATGCACAAATCCCAAAACATCCAATCCCTGGCAGCCGAACTTAAATTGGGGTTGGACAGTTTTATTCTGGTGGATGACAATCCATTGGAGTGCGCTGAAGTGCAGGCAATCTGCCCTGAAGTCCTGACGGCGCAAATCCCATCGGAAGCCGATGATATCCCCGCGTTCCTGTCCCACTTTTGGGCTTTTGATCACCTGAAGGTTACGCAGGAAGATTTGCAGCGCACCGCCTTTTACCAGCAGGATGCGCAGCGCGAACGCCTCCGCCGGCAAGCGACCACTTTTACGGATTTTCTGGCAAACCTGGAATTGCAGACGGAGATCGCCGCGATGCAGCCGCAGCAGTTAGGCAGGGTTTCTCAATTGACCCGCCGCACCAACCAGTTCAACGCTACGACCATCCGCCGCTCCGAAAGTGAGATTCAACAGTTGCTGCAATCCGCGGAATATCAGTGCCTGACCGTACAGGTTAAAGACCGCTTTGGCGATTATGGTCTGGTGGGGGCGGTTATTTTTCGCGCGAGCGACAATGCCATTCAAGTGGATACTTTCCTGCTCAGCTGCCGCGCTTTGGGGCGCGGCGTCGAACATCTGATGCTTGCCAGACTGGGAGAAATCGCGCAGTGCAACCGCTGTTCCCTGGTTGAAGTCGCTTACACGCCCACCGAACGCAGCCAGCCTTTTCTCAATTTTGTGGAAAGCGTCGGCGCTCAATTCGTCAAACATTTGGCAGACCGCCGCGTGTATGAACTTCCCGCCGATTATGCGGCTGCCATTGTTTTCACTCCCGCCTCAGCAGAGATCGCTGAATTGCCGGCGGACGAAAAAGACAAAAAACATGTCCCCGGCGGCGCGACCAGTACTGAACTCTTGCAGAGAATCGCCAATACCCTGAATGACGCTGAACGCATCTTGAATATTGTAAAGGGTCGAGAACAACGTTCGCGCGCAGCCATTAGCCTGACGCCGTATCTTGCGCCGCGCACTGTTACAGAAAAACGCCTGGCGGAACTGTGGGCTGGAACGCTGGCTTTGGATATCGTAGGTATCGAAGATGACTTCTTTAATCTGGGGGGAGGGTCGCTGTTGGCGGCGCAGTTTCTATCGCGCGCCAATCAGGCTTTTAATGTGCAACTGCCGATCCAATCCATTTTCGATGCGCCTACTGTGGAGTCCTTTGCCCGCTATATTGAAACGCTTCGTTGGATAACATCGCATCCTGCAATCGAGGGCGAAATGTCGGGGAACGGCCGCGAAGAAGGAGAAGTATGAATGTTGTTGATCTGCTGAATCACATGCGCGACTTGGGGATTAAATTATGGGCGGAGGAAGATCGCCTGCGATATAGCGCTCCGCCCGGGGTTTGGAACACTACACTGCAAACCGAACTGGCTGAACATAAAGCGGAAATCCTGACTCTGCTTCGCCGCGCAGCCACAACCGACGGAGTATATCAACGCGCCGAAATTTTGCCCGCGCCGCGCGGTCAAATCCTTCCGCTTTCTTTTCCCCAGCAGCGAGTCTGGTTCTTTGATCAACTGCAGCCCGGCAGCCCGGTCTACAATGTTCCTTTGGCATTCCAATTGACGGGAGCCTTGAATGCCGCCGCGCTCGAAGGAAGCATTAATGACTTGATACTGCGCCACGAAAGCCTGCGTACCACTTTTGCCGTTGGCTTGGATGGGCAGCCCATGCAAATCATCGCGCCGCGCCAGGAAATCTCGCTGAAAATTTTTGGTTTGGAGCATTTGCCAGCCGAGCGCCGCATCCATGAAGCTCGGCGGCTGGTAACGGAAGAGGCGCGCCAGCCGATGAACCTGGCAACAGGTCCATTGCTGCGCCCGCTGCTGTTGCGCTTGAATGATGCAGCGCATGTTCTTTGCCTGACCATCCATCATATTATTTCGGACGGCTGGTCGGAAGGCGTGTTGTTCCGCGAACTTTCACTGCTTTATCGTTCCAGGCTAAATCATATTCAGGCGCAGCTCGCCCCGCTTCCTATTCAATATGCCGACTTTGCCCTCTGGCAGAATCAGCAGATACAATCCGATGCGGGCGATTCATCGCCACTTCAGGATTCCATTGCGTATTGGAAGAAAAAACTCGGCGGCGGCTTGCCGGTTTTGCAACTGCCCGCCGACTATCCCAGACCGGCGGTTCAAACTTTTCGCGGGGCTTTGTACTCGTTTTCTATTCCTAAAGCGGCGCTCGATGCGCTGAAAGATCTTAGCCGCCGCGAAAATGCCTCCTTGTTTATGATGCTGCTGGCAGCCTTCGACGTATTGCTATATCGTTGTACCGCGCAAACAGACATCATTGTGGGAGCGCCGATCGCCAATCGCGCTCATCCAGATACCGAAGGCTTGATCGGTTTTTTTGCCAATACGCTGGCGCTGCGCGCGACCATTTCGGATCACCTTTCCTTTCAAGGGTGGCTGGCAATTGTGCGCCAGGCAGCTTTGGAGGCTTATGACCATCAGGATGTTCCCTTTGAAAAACTGGTGGATTTGATTCATCCAGACCGCAGCTTGAGCTATTCGCCTGTCTTTCAAGTAATGCTTGTGTTGGAAGACGCGCGCCAATTTGAACTCGAGCTGCCCGGCGTTACGCTCCAGCCCTGGCTGGTGGACGCGGGCATCTCGAAATTCGATCTGACCCTGTTCGTGACCGAATCGCCCGCCGGTTTGAATTGTTCATTTGAATATAGCGCCGATTTATTCGAGGCTGAAACTATTGCGCGCATGGCTGGACATTGGCAATGTCTTCTGGAAAGTATCCTTGCCGACGCGAGCCAGCCGATCGGCAAATTGCCCATGTTGACGGAATCCGAGCGCCGTCAACTTCTGGTGGAGTGGAACGATACGCGCGTTGAATATCCGCAGGAGCGATGCGTCCAGGATTTGTTCGAAGCGCAAGCAGAGCGGACGCCCGATGCGATTGCCGCGGTGTTCGAAGACCGGCAGTTGACGTACCGCGAATTGAATCGGAAGGCGAATCAACTGGCGCGTTATTTACAAAAACGCGGAGTGAAACCCGACGCGCTGGTGGGCGTCTACATCGAGCGTTCGCTGGAGATGTTGATCGGGCTGCTGGGCATTCTCAAAGCGGGCGGGGCTTATGTCCCCATAGACCCATCCTACCCGTCGGAAAGACAAAAGTACATTATCGAGGATTCGGGCATTTCAATTCTCCTGACGCAGGAAAGCCTGTATGAAAGTGTGAAGTTTTTTGCGGGCGATGAATTGATTTGTTTGGATCGCGACTGGTCGAAGATCGCGGAAGAGTCGGATGCGAACCCGCAGCGCGACGTAACTTCTGAAAACCTTGCGTATGTGATCTACACCTCGGGGTCGACGGGTCTGCCCAAAGGCGCGATGATTGTTCACCGCGGGTTGACGAATTATTTGAATTGGTGCCTGCGCGCGTACCCGGTCAAGCAAGGACAGGGATCGCCGGTACATTCCTCCTTGTCGTTCGACCTGACGGTAACGAGCATTTATCCTGCGTTATTGTGCGGGCAAAAAGTAACGCTGCTGCCCGAAAAACTCGGCGTGGAGTCGCTGGAATCGGTCATGAAAAAAGAAATGGATTTCAGCCTGGTGAAGATCACGCCGGCGCATTTAATCCTGCTAAATGAGCAAATGAATTCAGTGGATGTTGCCGGGAGAACCCATGCGTTTATTATCGGCGGGGAGATTTTATATTCCGAGCATGTCAATTTCTGGCTGGAGCATGCGCCGGATACCGCATTGGTGAACGAATATGGACCGACGGAGACAACGGTTGGCTGCTGCGTGTACACGATACCCGCGGGGACAAAACCGCAGGGCGCGATACCCATCGGACGCCCAATAGATAACACGCAGTTGTATGTGCTGGATGAATACATGCAGCCTGTGCCGATAGGCGTGGCGGGCGAGTTGTATATCGGCGGGGCGGGCGTGGCGCGCGGGTATTTGAATCAACCCGAATTGACCGTGCAAAAATTTATTCCCAGCCCGTTCAGTTCAAACCCTGAAGAGCGCTTATACAAGACCGGAGATCGCGCGCGTTGGCTTTCAGAAGGCAACCTGGAATTTTTGGGGCGCCTGGATTTTCAGGTGAAGATACGCGGATATCGCGTCGAGCTGGGCGAGATTGAATCCGTGTTGGAGCAGCGCCCTGAAGTGGGGCAAGTGGTCGTTGCCGATCGCGCAGACGCAAATGGAATGAAACGCCTGGTCGCGTATCTTACTGTAAACGCCGGCGCTCAGAATGAAAACCCTATCGCGGAGTTGCGCAGCTACCTGCAGCGGCATTTGCCCGATTACATGATACCGGGCGCCTTTGTGGTGTTGGACGAATTGCCGCTGACGCCGAACGGCAAGATTGATCGAAAAGCGCTGCCCGACCCGGATGGCGCGGCTTTGGTTAGCTCGGTTGAATTTGCGCCTCTCCAAACCCCAACTGAACAAATATTGGCGGGCATCTGGATTGATCTGTTGCGATTACAGCGCGTTGGGCGCTATGACAACTTCTTTGAATTGGGCGGGCACTCCTTGATGGCAACCCAGGCGCTGGCTCGCCTGCGCGGGACGTTAGGGGTCGAGGTTTCGGTGCGGACTCTTTTTGAAGCGCCGACCCTCATAGAATTGGGAGCCGCGATTGACTTGGCGCGCAAGCAGGTCAGCCAGTTGCCTCCTCCCATGTTGGCGGTTGAACGAACCGGCGACCTGCCCTTATCCTTTGCCCAGCAGCGTTTGTGGTTTCACGATCAGATCGAGGGACCCAACTCGACCTATAACTTATACCTGCCTTTAAGGTTAAGCGGACCGCTCAACGCCGCCGCGCTGGAATCTGCCCTCAACGAAATTGTCCAGCGGCATGAAGCGCTGCGCACCACGTTCCCGATGTCGAATGGATCGCCGCGTCAACAGATCGAGTCAGCCTTGAAGATTCCCTTGCGGTTGTTTGATTTGCAATTATTCCCCGCCGATGAACAAGATCAGGAGCTCAAACGCCTGTTGACCCAGGAAGTGGAGCATTTCTTTGATTTGGCGGTCGGTCCTTTATTCCGTCCTGCCTTGTATCGGCTGGGCGAAAAAGAGCATATTCTCCTGCTGAATATGCACCACATCATCAGCGACGGCTGGTCATTGGGCATATTATGGAATGAACTGGCGCATTTATATCAGGCATTTGTCAATGACGTCCCCGCTTCCCTGCCGCCATTGGAGCGTCAATATGTTGATTTTTCAGTGTGGCAGAGAGCCTGGCTGCAAGAGGGAGTGTTGGCTGCTCAACTGGCATATTGGAAAGATCAATTAGCGAATGCTCCGACTCTGCTTGATTTACCTACTGACTATCCGCGCCCGCCGGTGCAAAGTTTTCATGGCGGGGTATTCTCCTTTGAAGTGGACTCCGACCTGTTTGCCGCCATGAAAGAATTAAGCCGCCGGCAAGGGGTGAGTTTGTTCATGCTCCTGTATGCCGTCTTTGCAGTACTGCTCTCCCGTTACAGCGGGCAGGAAGATATTGTGATTGGCACAGTCATTGCCAACCGCCACTATCAATCTGTCGAGAAGTTGATCGGCTACTTCGTGAACAGCCTCGCTTTACGGGTGAATCTGTCGGGTCAGCCGACCTTCGCCGAGTTGTTGAATCGCATCCGCCAGCTCACCCTGGACGCTTATGCTCATCAAGACGCGCCCTTTGATCAACTGGTCAACGAGTTGAACATTCCGCGTAATTTGAGTCATTCCCCTTTGTTTCAAATCATGTTGTCGCTGGATAACACAGGTTCAAAATTCGGCGCGATGGCTGAGTTGGACGTCAGCGCCGTTAACATCGAAAGGCGCAGCGCCAAATTCGATTTGACGCTTGAATTCACTGAGACGGGCGAAAATCTGCAGGCAAGCCTGGAATACAATTCCGATCTGTTTGAACTGGCGACCATCGAACGCATGGCGGGTCATATGCAAACCCTGTTGGCTGCCGTCGCCGCCGACCCACGGCAGCCGATCGTCAATTTGCCCTTGCTGACCGAAGCGGAGCGTCGTCAAATATTTGGCGATTGGAACGACACCCGAAGGGATTATCCCAACAAATGTTTTCACTTATTATTCGAAGAACAGGTTGAACGAACGCCGGATAACATCGCGGTTTTCTTCGAGAACGAACGGCTGACCTATCGGGAACTAAACCGGCGCGCCAACCAATTGGCTCATCACCTGCGCGCGCTGGGCGTTGAACCGGAAAAAATCGTCGGGGTCTGTATGGAGCGTTCCGTCGAAACGCTTGTCAGCCTGCTGGCAATCTTCAAAAGCGGCGGCGTTTATGTTCCCCTCGACCCCGCCCTGCCTGCCGAACGGCTTGATTTCATGGTATCCAATTCTCAAGCGGCGGTTGTGCTGACCAAGAGCGCCTACGAGTCCAACCTGTCTTCCTCCACGGCGCGTATTGTTCAATTGGATAAAGCCCGGCAGACGATCGCCGCGCATCCGCAAACAAACCCTGAGAATCTATCGAACCCTAAAAACCTGGCTTACATCATCTACACATCCGGTTCCACCGGCGTCCCGAAAGGCGCCATGGTGGAACAGCAGGGCATGGTTAATCATCTCTACGCAAAGATATGGGACCTCAACTTGACGGGAAACGACCGCATCGCTGAAACCGCTCCCCAAAGTTTTGACATCTCCATCTGGCAATTCCTAAGCGCGTTATTAATGGGCGGCTCCACTTATATCTTCAATGATGAAACCTCTCATAGCCCCGCCGATTTATTGAATCGCGTGGAAGAAGAATCCATTTCCATTTTAGAGATCGTTCCTTCCCTGTTGCATTTTGTGTTGGACGAAGCGCGCGCGCGCGGTTCCGCCAAGCCGGATTTGTCAGCCCTGCGCTGGTTGTTGTTGACCGGCGAAGCGCTCCCTCCCCAGCCCTGCCGCGAATGGTTTGTTCATTACCCGAATATTCCTTTAATGAATGCCTATGGTCCAACCGAATGTTCCGATGATGTGACGCATTATCCTATTTACAAGGCTCCCCCGCTCGAGATGACGACGATCCCGATTGGCAAAGCGGTAACGAACATGCGGCTGTATATCCTTGACGCCCATAAACAGCCGACTCCCATCGGTATCCCCGGCGAGCTTTACGTTGGGGGTATCGGTGTGGGACGCGGTTATTTGAACAACCCCGAACGGACAGCCGTCAGTTTCAGCCCCGACCCATTTGTGCCGGGACCTGATGCCCGCTTCTATAAGACAGGCGATTTGGTTCGCAGGCTGCCCGACGGCAATATTGAATTTTTGGGGCGGATAGACCATCAAGTTAAAATCAGGGGATTTCGCATCGAGTTGGGCGAGATCGAGTCTGTTCTGGGGCAGCGCCCTGATGTGCACGAAGTGGTCGTTGTCGCGCGGACAGAAACCGGCGGGCAGCAGCGCCTGGTGGCATATCTCACTGTGGATGATGAGGTAAGAAACAGGAAGGATGAATTCATTCCCGAATTGCGAAACTATCTGAAGCAGAAACTGCCAGATTACATGGCGCCAGGCGCTTTTGTGTTGTTGGGGAAATTCCCCCTCACGCCGAACGGCAAGGTGGATCACAATGCCCTGCCGCAGCCGGACAGTACCGCGTTGGTCAGCGCCGCCGAATTTGCGCCCCCACAGACTCCAACTGAACAGATTCTGGCGGATATTTGGATTGATTTGTTGGGATTGGAGCAGGTCGGCAGGTACGATAACTTTTTTGAGTTAGGCGGCGACTCGATCGTCAGCCTTCAGTTGATCAACCGCGCCCAGTCGAAAGGTTTATATTTGACTCCGCGCCAGGTATTCGAGGCGCAGACGATTGAATCTTTAGCTCAAATCGCCGCGCAAACCAGGCCGATTCAAGCCGAGCAAGGCTTGATTACGGGCGATGCGCCGTTGACCCCAATTCAACATTGGTTTTTTGAACGGCATCTGGTCAACCCCCACCATTTCAATCAATCGGTTTTGATGGAAGTTGAGCGAAATGTCGAGATTGATTTTCTAACCCGGGCAATTGCGCGTTTATTGACCCACCACGACGCGCTGCGTTTGCGCTTTGAGTCCACCGAACAAGGCTGGCGGCAATGGCATTCGGACACCCAATCGCTGGATGGACTTGTCCGCCTGGTTGATTTGTCGTCTATGTCTTCTTCCGAACAGCAAAGCCGGTTGCGCGCCGTCAACAAAGAGCTGCAAGCCAGCTTGAATCTTTTTGGCGGTCCGTTATTGCGGGCGGCTCTTTTCGATTTTGGGCAAAGCCAGCCTCAAAAATTAATTTTTGCAATACATCATCTGGCGGTTGATTTTGTCTCATGGCAAATCCTCATCTCCGATTTATGGACGGTTTACGATCAACTCGCGCAGGGTCAGCCCGCGCGATTACCCGCCAAAGGCAGCTCCTTTAAGGCATGGGCAAACTGGCTTGCGCGCGAAGCGCATCAGGAAAAATTAAACGCGGAACTGGATTACTGGCTGGAAATAGGAAATCGCCCCATCCAATCCCTGCCGGTAGACTTTGAAACGGGCAGGAATCGCGTCGCCGACTCGGATAAAGTCGAAGTCTTCTTATCTGAGGCTGAGACGCAAGCCCTGCTGCGCGATGTGCCAGGGGTGTATCACACCCAAATCAACGATATTTTGCTGACTGCATTAGCTCAATCTTTTGCCGCATGGACGGGCAGCTCCGCGTTGTTGATTGACCTGGAAGGGCATGGGCGCGAATCGGATGCCCTGGACATTTCCAGGACAGTGGGATGGTTCACCTCCCTATTTCCGGTTTGTTTGCGGCTGGAAGGTTCGGATAACGGCGCGGCAATAAAATCCATCAAGGAACAACTGCGCCGTATTCCCCAAAAAGGAATGGGGTACGGTATCTTACGCTACCTTAATCAGGAGAGCGCCTCCCAACTTGCCGCGCTGCCGCGCTCCCAGGTTTGTTTTAACTACGGCGGGCAGCTAAAGACCATAGCCGTGCATGGGTTGGGCGACGACACCGCGGAAGAGGAAGAGTTGGATTATCTTCTGAATATCGGCGGCATATTGATTGATAACCGCCTTGCGCTTTCGTGGACGTATAGCAAAAAACTCTATAAACGCGAAACGATCGAGAAACTGGCTCGGCGTTTCATCGAGGCGCTGCAAGGTTTGATCGTTCACTGTCAATCTCCGCAATCCGGCGGATATACCCCCAGTGACTTCCCTTTGAGCGCGCTTTCCCAGCCGCAGTTAGACCGCTTGATCGGGCAGGGAGCGAACGTCGCGGATATTTATCCGCTTTCCCCGCTGCAATCTGTGATGCTCACTCAAAGCCTTAATGCGCCTGATTCGGGGATTTACTTTATACAAACTGTTTTTCAAATTAGCGGGAACTTGGATGCGGCGCGCTTCAAACGGGCTTGGCTGCAAGTGGTTGACGGGCATACGACTTTGCGTACCGCTTTTGCCTGGCAGGATTTGACCGAACCCGTACAGATTGTTAGCAGCCGGGTTTCCCTGCCCTGGGATGAGCAGGATTGGCGGGGCATGCTTCCCGCTGAACAAGCCGATCGTTTGAATCAATTGCTCCAGGATGAACGCCGCGATGGTTTCGATCTTACCCAGGCGCCTCTGATGAGATGTATTTTGATCCGTCTTGAAGAAGACCGTTATCAGTTTGTATGGAATCGCCATCACCTGCTTATGGACGGCTGGTCTTATTCAATTTTGCTCCAGGAGGCTTTGGATTTGTACGAAAATCCAGCGCTTAATCTCCCGTCAAACCGCCCTTATCGGGATTATATCTCCTGGTTACGCCAACAGGACTTGAGGCAGGCTGAACGATTCTGGCAGGAACGGCTGTCCGGTTTTACCGTCCCGACAGCGCTGCCAAAACAAAAGCCGGGCGAATTGAACGCAGTCGGTCCGTATGGGGAGGAAAGCCTGCTCTTAACCGCGGAGCTCTCCGCGGGTTTACAGGCGTTTGTCCAACAATATCGTTTAACGCTCAACACGCTATTTCAGGGAGCCTGGGCTTTGGCGCTGAATCAATACAGCGGCGAACAGGATGTCGTTTTTGGCGTGACCGTTTCGGGACGTTCCGCCCCGCTTGTTGATATCGAATCGCGCACAGGATTGTTCATCAATGCCTTGCCGTTGCGGATTAAAATGACGCCTGAGACGCCCTGGGTAAGCTGGCTGCAAGGTATTATGCGGGAACAAATTAATTTGGAGCAGTACGTTTATACTCCCTTGAAATTGCTCGAGGCGCGCTCTGAAATGCCGCCAAACCAGCCGCTGTTTAACAGCAACATGCGCTTTCAAAATTACCCTTTGAAGGACGTTAACGAACGCCCGAAAAGCAACCTGAAGATTGTTTACTTTTTCGGCGTTGATTGGTGGCGCTATCCGCTCAATCTGGTGGTTTCCCCGGATTTAAGGGTAAAATTATCCATTACATATAATAATCGCCTTTTCGATGCGGCTGTTATCCATGAGGTCTTGCAAAAATTGGCGTCTGTATTGTCCCGCTTTGTAAATGAAAAGCCCGATAATGATCTTAAATTTTTTTTGCGCGATTGACGTTCAAGATTGTTTTTAATCCCTGCGTGTTGTTTTCAATAAAAAAGGATTATCCATGACACCGAAAAAAAACATCCACCTGATATTGATGGTTGCATTGACGGCCGTTTTTTTGCTGCCGGGATGCGCTTCGCAAGCCGTAACCGAAACGCCTGCGCCGGCGACAGCGACGGCGGTTGTCCAGAAGAAAGTCTTGAATATTTGGAGCCCGGATACGCCCACGACCCTCAACCCTAATTTTTCACTGGGTACGCAAGACTATGAGCCGTCCCGCATTACGTATGAACCCCTGGCAGACTTTGATAAAGACGGCAAACTGGTTCCAATTCTGGCAATAGAGATCCCGTCATTGGAAAACGACGAATTAGCCGCCGATAATAAATCCGTTATCTGGAAACTCAGGCGGGATGTGCTTTGGTCGGATGGGGAACCCTTTACCGCGGATGATGTGGTGTTCACTTATTCCTATATTATTGATCCCGAGGTAAAAGCGGTCGTAAAATCTGAATACAGTCAGGTTGCCAATGTTGAAGCGTTGGATGATTACACGGTCAAGGTTACGTTCAAAGACGTCAACCCAGCCTGGGCGCTGCCCTTTGTGGGAATTCGAGGCTTGATCCTGCCGAAACACATTTTCGAATCTTATAAGGGACCCAACGCGCGCGAAGCGCATGCCAACACAGTTCCAATTGGGACCGGTCCTTATCGCGTTAAAGAACCCGGTATTAAACCGCAGGAAGTTCTTCTGCTCGGTTCACAGGTGGTCAAGACGACAAAGATCGTATTCGAGCCCAATCCCTATTACCGCTTCAAGGACAAGATTGCCTTTAAACAGGTTGTTTGGCGCGGGGGCGGCGACCTGACAGAATCCAACCGGCAGTTATTTGAGGAGGGAAGCTTGCATGTGGCATATCGGGTTGACCCCGCTCTGGCGTCCGCTGATAGTAAAGGGAAACTTTTGTACACTTTCCGCACAGGCGTACGGCGCATCCTTCTGAATTTTACAGACCCCTATAAACTATCCGCGGAGGGAGAGTACTCCAGCTTGCTGGTTGCGCATCCCCTTTTTAGCGATAAGACGGTCCGCCAGGCGATTGCCCATGCCATTGATCGCAAGACTCTCATTGCTGAAGTGTATAAGACCAGCGTGCCTGCGAATGCCGCCCTGGTTGCCCCGCCGCAATATCTGTCGAAAAAAGTTTTTTATGAATACGACCCGCAGAAAGCGAAAGCCTTGTTGGACGAAGCCGGTTACGTGGATGCCGATGGCGATGGTTTTCGCGAGAAAGACGGGATTAAGATGAAGATCCTGTTTCAATCTTTTGTTGACGCCAAGACGCAAGTGGCTCAGGGAATCATCAAGGAAAACCTCAGGGCGATCGGCATTGATGTGGAAATAAAGCCGACCGACTCGGGCATCATGTTCGGCGATGACACCTCGAACCCCGATAGCATAGCCCGTTTCAACGCGGATTTGATGATGTTCGGCACAACAAGCAACAATTTTGACCCGACCGCTTTTATGGATTTCTGGACGTGCAAACAAATCCCGCAGAAAGCCAATAACTGGCAGGCGGGCAACAATAATGAAAGATGGTGTAATCAATCGTACGACGATCTGCTCCAGCAGACAAAGACCGAACTGGATCCTGTGAAACGGCAGGAGATGTTCATTCGCTTGAACGACATGCTGATCGAAGACGTGGCGATGATCCCGGTGGTCTGGGAGAGGGATGTGTTTGGCGTCAATCAATATCTTGAAGGACTTGACCCCACGCCCTGGGATTCGCTCACGTGGAATATTCAGGATTGGTATTTTGCCGAGCCGTGAACCGGCTAAAGACAAACCAGCGCAGGCGTATTGCCGTTATTCCGGCGTTCGTTGCTGTCAACGTAATCATTTGGATTTAATTTCGAGGTCTTTATGAATTCTCAATCAACCTCTCAAGAAAAACTGCTTCGAAGAAGTTTCTTCGCGGATTTAAAAATCGGCGCCAAGCTGGGGCTTGGCTTTGGCGTGCTGGTGGCGTTGATCTTCTTCAGTGCTGTGGTCAGCTACACCAGCAGCGCGCAAGCCACCACGCGTATTCAAAAATCCGATGACGTGCTTGTTCCCGCCGCTCTGACGGCATCGCAGGCTCAGGCAGATTTGTTGCGCATGTTATCAGACGTGCGCGGTTATCTGGCGTTGGGGGACGCGATCTACCGCGACAGCTACCTGCAATCTGCCCAGGCTTTCGAAGCGAATCTCGCAAAACTGGAAGAGCAATCCAGTGACCTCGACCCAAGCGATCAAGCCCGCCTTAAAGAACTTCGAAAAACCTACGAACAGTGGCGGCCCCTGCCGGAACAATTGTTCGAACTGCGCGACGACCAGCTGGACCGTGAGCCGGCTTATCGGATGCTGGCGACGGATGGGGTCGAACATGCCGGCAATGTGATCATTGCTCTTAATCAGATGATCGCCGAGCAAAGCAAGCAGACGCCCTCCGTGGAGAACATGGCAATCATGGACGACATGTCCAAGTTCCAGGGTAATTTCCTTGCCATGCTTTCAGCGCTGCGCGGCTACGTCACCACTCGCAACCCTGTTTATCGCTATGAGTATGGAGCCAATAAGGGGGCTAACGATGAGGCTTGGAGTCGCCTGCTGCAGGACAAGAGCAAATTGACCAAAAGCCAGCAACAGTTCATGGCGGATATTGGAAGAGAACGTCAGTCCTTTCTGATTATGCCGGACGAAATCTTCAAGATTTTGGAAAGTACCGATTACAGCTGGCGTAAGGATTTGTACTTGTTTAACACCGAGGCTGTTCCGCTTGCAGACCAGATGGATAAATCCCTGAGCGATTTGGTTAAAAACCAGCAAAACACGCTGAGGTCTGAACTCTCATCCGGACGTCGTTCGTTGGAAGTTGCCAATCTGTATATTATCGGCAGCGGTATCGTAGCCCTGCTTTTTGGCTTGATCATGGCTTATGCTTCCCGCAGTGCTATTGCCCTGCCGATTGGCCGTCTGACTCATGTTGCTGAACAAATCCGTGAAGGCGCCCTGGATACGCAAGCCAAAGTTGAGTCGCGCGATGAGATCGGTATTCTGGCTGCTACTTTCAACAATATGACCTCCAAACTACGCTCTACTCTTTTCCAAGTGCGCAAGGAGAAGAAGCGCGCCGATGATTTGTTGGAAGTCGTTATCCCAATCGGTGTTGAACTGACCACCGAAAAGGATTTCAACCGTTTGTTGGAGAAGATGCTTTTAGAAGCTAAATCTTTCTGCAATGCCGATATGGGCATGCTCTATCTGCGTCCTTCGCAGGAAAAGAACGAATTGAAATATGTAATTGTGCGCAGCGATTCACTCCAGATTGCTTTGGGAGGCACTACTGGTAATGTGATTCCATTTGGCGTCATGCCTTTGATGGATTCTACCGGGGCTCCAAATCATCGGCATTTGATTACTCATGTTGCATTGAGCGGCGTTACAGCTAATATTGAAGATGCTTCCCAATCTACGGATTTTGATTATCTAATTGAACAGGAAGAACTATTCAAAGGATATTCAGTTAAATCTCTTTTAGCTATTCCACTAAAAAATAGCGCTAATCAGGTTTTGGGTGTAATACAGTTGATCAACCCCAAGGATGCTGTTGATAATGGCGAAACTATTATATTTGACCCGAACTTACAGCAAATGATGGAATCCTTCTCATCGCTAGCTGTTGCAGCTCTCGAAGCTTATATCCGCGAGCAGTCTCTTCGTGCTGAAGTTGCACAATTGCGTATTGAGATTGATCAAGCCAAACGCCAAAAGCAAGTCGGCGAAATTGTCGAATCCGAATTCTTCCGTGATTTGAAATCCAAAGTACAAAATATACGAGGTCGTCAAAAAGGCGGCTCGGAGAATAAGGAAACATAAAGTGCCTTAATCTAAAAATGTCCTTAGAGTTTATATCTTGGGGCATTTTTTCTTCCATACCCTATATATGTAGGACGATTGATTGACTGACTGGCTATCCCTCAATTGACTTCTTCTTTGCCAACTATGAAATAGTCACGCATTTCCGAGATACAATTTGGGGTGCTATAATCTATGAAAATCTATGTTAGAATACGTATAGTGCAATATTTCACAAACACAAATTTCTTCAAGGAGAATTAAAATGTCAGTAAAAATTGGTATTAATGGATTTGGTCGTATTGGACGCCTTGCCCTTCGAACTATAAAGGCTCGTTATCCAAACGATATCGAAGTTGTAGCAGTAAACGATCTGTTTGATCCGGCAACGAATGCTCATCTCTTAAAATATGACTCGACCTACGGTAATTTCGACGGGAAAGTTGAAGTAATAGATGGCAACATTGTTGTAGATGGTAAGACCATTACGGTCTCTGCTGAAAAAGACCCCGGCGCGATCAAGTGGAAAGATATGGGTGTGGATATTGTCATTGAATCCACGGGTTTCTTTACCGACGCAACCAAAGCCAAAGCACATATTGAATCCGGTGGCGCGAAAAAAGTTATCATCTCTGCGCCTGCAAAGAATGAAGACATCACCATTGTGTTGGGCGTAAACGAAGAGAAATACGACGCCGCAAAACATAATATTGTTTCCAATGCATCCTGCACAACAAACGGACTTGCGCCGGTTGCAAAAGTGATCAACGACAAGTTTGGCATTGATAGGGGACTGCTTACCACAGTCCATGCTTATACCAATTCGCAAAAACTTCAGGATGTCGGCGCGAAAGACTTGCGTGATGCCCGTGCTGCCGCGCAGAACATTGTCCCATCCTCAACAGGCGCGGCGAAGGCTGTTGGTCTCGTCATCCCGGAGCTCAAGGGCAAATTTGGCGGCATGGCTTTCCGCGTTCCCACGCCTACAGTCTCTGTTGTTGATTTCACCGCCATCTTGAATAAAGAAGCCAGTATCGAAGAGATCCGCGCCGCAATGCTTGAATATGCCAATGGCCGCATGAAGGGCATTCTGGATGTCACCGATGAGCCGTTGGTCTCGACCGATTTGCGTGGCACAACCTTCTCCAGCGTTTTCAGCGCGATAGATACACTTGTGCTTGGTAACCTTATTAAGGTTGTGGCCTGGTACGATAACGAATGGGGCTACGCATGCCGTACCGCTGACCTCGTGGCGTTGATGGCGAAAAGCCTGTAGAAAGGTAAACAAGTAAATAGGTAAACAGGTACACAAGTTTGCTCAACTATCTTGTGTACCTGTTTCCGTGTATACCTGTTTACGTTAGGATACATATCTCATGAACAAAAAAACCGTAAAAGATATTGACCTCAAAGGAAAACGCGTGCTCATGCGCGTGGATTTCAACGTGCCGATGGTGGATGGCAAAGTGACCGATGATAAGCGCATCAAAGCGGCGCTGCCCACTATTCAATATGTTTTGGAACAAGGCGCATCACTGCTTTTGATGAGTCATTTGGGACGTCCAAAAGGCGGGCCCGATCCCGAATTCAGTTTGAAGGCCGCTTCGGAATCCCTGGCGGCGTTGTTGGGCAAGCCTGTTCAAATGGCTCCCGATTGCGTGGGTGTGGAAGTGGAGAAGATGGCGCAGGCGCTCAAGTCCGGTGATGTGTTGATGCTTGAGAATACACGCTTTCATGCAGGTGAAGAAAAGAATGACCTCGAACTCGCCAAGCAAATGGCTTGGCTTGGTGATGTCTACGTCAATGATGCGTTTGGGTCTGCGCATCGCGCACATTCATCCACTGAAGGTGTGACGCATTTTCTGCCCGCTGTCTCCGGCTTCCTGATGGAACAGGAACTCGAATATCTCGGACGCGCGGTTGCGAATCCTGAACATCCTTATATTGCCATTCTCGGCGGTGCGAAAATTTCCGATAAGATTTTGGTCGTTGAGACGTTGCTTGGCAAATGTGATAATTTGATCATCGGCGGCGGCATGGCAAATACCTTCCTCGCTGCGAAGGGACTCAATATGCAGGACAGCCTTGTCGAAGCAGAGTCTATTGAAACTGCGAAGACCTTGCTTGCCAAATTTGGCGATAAGTTGATCCTCCCTGTGGATGCAATCATCGCGGATAAATTTGACGCGAATGCGAATACCCAAATTGTGGATGTGGATAAAATCCCCGCTGGCTGGCGTATGCTGGATGTGGGCCCGAAAACACTCGAGCTGTATAAGACTTCGCTAAGCGGAGTCAAATTGGTGGTCTGGAACGGTCCCGTGGGCGTCTTCGAGATGCCGAAGTTTGCCGAAGGCACATTCGCACTCGCGCGGATGTTGGCTGAGTCTGGCGCGATCACAGTCATCGGTGGCGGAGATTCCGCGAGCGCTGTCAAAAAAGCGGGCGTCGCAAAACAGATGACGCATGTCTCCACTGGCGGGGGCGCGTCACTTGAATTCCTCGAAGGGAAAGAACTGCCCGGCGTGGCGGCTTTGCTGGATAAGTAAAAAAATATCTGAAAATAAAAGTGACAGCCATTTGCAAGTGGCTGTCACTTTTATTAAAGGCTATTATTTCAATTTACAAACAATTCATGCAGAGATAACAGCACTCGGCTATAATCAGAACATATTATACGCGGAGAGTTTAAATGTCTTTTAGTATCGGTGAAAACGTTGGTCCATACCGGATCATTGAGCAGCTGGGACAGGGAGGAATGGCGACAGTTTACAAAGCCTATCATGCATCTCTTGACCGTTATGTTGCGCTAAAAGTTTTACACCCTGCATTTCATCAGGATCAAACGTTTACGATGCGTTTTCAACGCGAAGCACGTGTGGTTGCGCGTTTGGAGCACACCAATATAGTTCCAGTTTATGATTATGCCGAGCATGAGGGTCGCCCTTATCTTGTCATGAAATATATCGAAGGGGATACACTCAAGGCGCGCTTGAATCAAGGCCCGCTTACTTCAGAAGAGATTGAACATGTTGTAAATTCTGTGGGATATGCGCTGGCGTACGCGCACCGGCAGGGAATTCTGCATCGCGACATCAAACCATCGAATGTGATGATAGCGGTTGATGGCACGATGTATCTTGCGGATTTCGGTCTGGCGCGGATCGCCGAGGCGGGCGAATCAACCATGTCTTCAGATTCGATCATGGGCACGCCGCAATATATTTCACCCGAACAGGCGATGGGTAAAAAGGACCTTGACGCGGGCACGGATATTTATTCCTTTGGGGTAATGCTTTATGAAATGGTGGTGGGACGCGTTCCCTTCACTGCGGACACGCCCTTCTCTATTATTCACGACCATATTTATACGCCTCTGCCGTTGCCG
This sequence comes from Anaerolineaceae bacterium, assembly GCA_009885525.1. Lineage (GTDB taxonomy): Bacteria > Chloroflexota > Anaerolineae > Anaerolineales > Villigracilaceae > Villigracilis. The sequence goes on from VFKN01000010.1 coordinate 30,169, forward strand.
ATGACGGTCAATCCTAATGTGCCGGAAGCCGTGCAGCGTGTTTTATTGAAATCGCTTGCAAAAGATCGCGTAGATCGTTATGCCACAATTGAAGAATTAATCAAAGCCTTTAAAGATGCGTGGACAGAATCAGGTGTACCCATGCAGGGAACCGCAATTGTGATGCGCACGATAACGGTTAAGCATGAAAACCTAAACATAGCGAATCAAGTTGTTGCTGCTCCTGTGGTGGAGAATAAAACACCTGCAAAAGATCCTGAACCGCAGAAGAAGAAAAGATCACCGTGGATGTGGGCGGGAATCGGCGCACTGATTTTGCTTTGCAGCGTTGCCGCATTGATTATGATCCGCAACAACCGCAGAGGTGGCCCTGAATCTCCTGTGGCGCCGCCTGCCTTTGTAATCCAATCTCCTTTGCCGCCGCCCACGCCTATTAGCCAACCTCAAATTCCTGGAAATGCCGGTCCCGATGGGCAGCCACTTCCCACGTTTGCGAATTCTTCACCTGAAATGCAAGCCGCAATAGATGCAGTCAGCAAAGATCCGCGCAACCCCGATGCTCACTTACAACTCTCGCTTGTATTTTGGGATATGAAAGAAACCCGCCCCGCTTTTGACGAGATGCTGCAGGCTGGAGATTTGGCAGCCGCTGACCAACCGGACTTTTTCATCAAAGCTGCGGATGAATATCGAAAACGCGAAGCGTGGGCACTTGCTTCCGGCATGTATGTGCGCTTGTTCCCAATTTATCGCGGACAAACCATACCTGAAGACTTGCAGATGAATATTCGCGAGTCTATGTATAAAGCCGCTGAACAGGTCGGCATGTTTGATCTTAAATTTTTTGACCGCCTGGATAATGTCAATCTGCCGTTGTCTTACCTTGTGCGTGGACGACAGGCGCTTTATAACGGGAATATTGAAGAAGCAAAAGTACAACTGCAGCTGGTAAGCAAGGTCAGACCCGACATGCCTGAAGTATCGTTGCTCCAAGCAGAGATCGCAATGAAGGAAGGCGATAATAAAAAAGCAGCAAATCTTTTGACTTCGCTTTCAACGAACAGTGCTACCCCCGAATGGATACGCCTCATGGCGGATAATTATCTTAAAACTTTACAATAAGGATTACAGCATGCGAAAATCATTAGTAGCCGGAAATTGGAAAATGAACAAAACCATCGCGGAAACGCGCGACCTGATCTTCAAGATGAGCGTTCAACTGCGCGAAATTGGAGTCGTGGAAAAAGTGATTTGCCCGCCTTTCATCTCGTTGATGGCAGCCTCGGCATTACTCGAAGGCGCGGGCATTGGTCTCGGTGCGCAGAATATGCATTGGGAGGAGAAAGGCGCGTTCACAGGCGAGGTCTCTCCTGCGATGGTCAAAGAACTATGCGGATATGTCATCCTTGGCCACTCGGAGCGCCGCGCGTATTTCGGCGAAACGGATGAAATCGTCAACCGAAAATTACTCGCCGCCCAATCTTCCGGCTTGACCCCGATCGTTTGCGTGGGTGAGACGCTTGCTCAATACGAAGCGAAGCAGACTCACGAAGTAGTTTCATCCCAAACGAAGTTGAGTCTTAAGGGCGTGTCAGCCGACTATGCTCCGCTCATGGTGGTTGCATATGAACCTGTTTGGGCAATCGGCACGGGCAAGGCATCCAATGGTAACGAAGCGAATGCAGTCGTGAAAGATGTAATCCGCCCGGCGCTGGCAGAGTTGTATGGCGACGAAACCGCGCAAGCGATCCGCGTTTTGTATGGTGGCTCGGTTACCGCTGCGAACGCAGAGGAGTTCTTTGGTCAGCCCGATATTGATGGTGCACTGGTCGGCGGCGCAAGTTTGAAGATTGATGAATTTACCGCCATTACAAAAGCCGCCGCAAAGTAACATTACCGCGACATTCATGTCGCACTACGATTATGCCTTTCACTGGTCTACTCTTATTTACCTTAATGCTTGTGCCGCTGGTCATTCTCCAGCGGCTTTTGCATCGTGAGATACAAGCCGTATTACTCATCATCACACGCAGCCAGCCATTAACAATCGGCCTGTTCTCGTTTCTGTTTTTCCCCGGCGTCTTGCTGCACGAGCTGAGTCATTTCTTAATGGCAAAATTATTGTTCGTCCGCACGGGGCATTTCTCGCTTATCCCGGCCGCTCTGCCTAATGGGCGTTTACGATTGGGATATGTAGAAACCGCGCAGACGGATATTGTCCGCGATTCTTTGATCGGTATCGCGCCTTTAATTGCTGGAAGTTTATTTATCGCGTATGCGGGTATTAGCCGTATGCAATTGAATATACTTTGGGATGTTTTTAGGGATGGAAATCTGAATTTGTTTTTTCAGGGAATTCTTTTGCTTCCCAAGATATCCGATTTTTATTTATGGTTCTATCTCATCTTTGCGGTTTCCAGCACAATGATGCCTTCTGAATCGGACAGGCATGCCTGGATTCCGCTTGGGCTGTGGGCGGCAATGTTGCTCGCGTTGGCGATCCTTACAGGCGCTGGCGCATGGATGTTGGAAAATCTAGCCCCATTACTGGATAATTTCCTCAATGCTGTCGCGACTTTATTCGGACTAAGTTTGATCCTGCATCTTGTATTATTACTGCCCACGATGATCGCCCATCGTGTGGGTGTAAAAATAACCGGTGTTGACGTTAAATATTAGGGCAGGGATCTTTAATACAAAAAGGCCGGGGATATTCAACGGCCTTTTTTAAACCAATGAGGATGTTATTTATTTACTACTGTACATTTCCCCCGTAAAAAACCCTAAAGGTCTTTCTCGTTAATCGGGATTTCACGAAGGAAAAACAGACCTTTAGGGTTTCTGGGTACGGTAGAGAATGTTATTTATACATAGTATGTCATGCGCTGCAAATGGGTGGATGGGTCAATGTATTGCACTTTGACGCTTTGCGGCACGTTAATACTGATGGGTGCATAGTTGAGAATTGCCTTAACACCCGCCTGCACAAGCTTATCCGCTACACCTTGCGCAGCAGAAGCGGGGACGGTCAGCATGGCAATCTTAATACCGGCTGACTTTATTTTTTCCACAAGATTGACTGTATCCTCAATAGTGAAATCGCCGACCTTTTGACCGATCTTGCTTTTGTCGTTGTCAAAGACCATTACAACTTTGAACCCGCGATTGGAGAATCCCTGATAGTGCGCCAACGCGTGCCCCATATCTCCCGCACCTACGAGCGCCACATCCCAAATGCGATCCACTTTGAGAATTTCGCGCAGTTTCTCAAGCAGGTATGTGATGGAATATCCCGTGCCTTGTTTGCCAAACTCCCCAAACTGGGAAACGTCTTTGCGGATTTGCGCCGCGGAAACGCCAACGAGTTCACCAAGCTCCTGTGAAGAGGTGGTCTTCATTCCGCTGTCTGACATGCGCTGTAGAGCGCGCAAGTAAACAGGCAGGCGGCCGATGATAATATCAGGAATTTTATCTGCATTCATAATGATGTGCCCTCGCGTTTGTGAAATTTATCCATATACTTTACCATGAAAATTTGATTTTGTACAATTATACACAAACGCGGATCTAAATTTATTTCCGCGAAAATCCAATTTGTAGTAACTCACCTTACGCACTTTGCTCAAAGTCGGGCTGAGTCCGCCGTGTTTTTCAGCCAACGTTGCAGGGGCACAGCCCATGCGAGAGCGTATCACTGGGTAAGGTGAGTTATTCGGTTGTTAATGTACAGGTATTCGTTTCTGAGGAACGAATAAAGGAACGAATGGGACGGATGCTCGATTAATTGGTAGTGGGTCTCAATAAATGTTCGTAAAATGCGATCCACGAGTTGCTCGGCGTAGGTCGGATTGCCAATCCGACTTACATCATTTACCCAAACCTACTACCGATTAATCTTCTTCGGGGGGTATCTTGCCGAGTTCGTCCATAATTTGTTCCATGGTGGAGAGGTTGGTGTAGAGAGCCTTTTTCATGAGGTAGAGGCCGCGAATGCTATCGGCTGCCTGACTGACGGCGCGCAGGGTGGTCTGACATTGTTCGAGGGTGCGACGTTCCGTCTGATTGAAGGTGGCCAGCGTGATATCCACGACGCTGCTGAGCATTTGAATTTCGTCAGTGCCTTCGCCGATCATATCGGCGTTGAAGCGCTGGAGGATTTCGGGTTTGATGGAGTAGAAGCCGTGTTTGTGGGCGTTGTTGTTGCCGGGCTGCGCGCCTTTTTTACGTTTGGGAAGATTATTAGACATTTGGAACTCCTGGGGGAAATTATGAATTATGAATTATGAAGGATGGACGTCTCAGGTTGGCGTTGGATTTGTCAATCCAACAGAGCGAACGAGATAAATATGTTCAGTAGCCATTTCTGCTTATTTCATCCCAGTCAATGTCTTTGGTGCGTGACATTTCGATGAGGGGGTCGCGGGGATTGGTGAACAGTGTGGGCGAACTGAAGTACCAGTTGAGATCGTCGAGTTTGGCAACGAGGGAGTCGGCGAGGATGAAGTCGTCGTGGATGAGGCTGCCGTCGGGGGCGCGTGTGCCGTCGGGGACGCCCCAGCGGAGGGTCTTTTGGGGTCCGGGGAGAATCTCCATGATGCAGTTGACGTATTGAAGATGAACTGCATCGGTATGGCAATGATCGCGGAAGCGCCCGGTCTCGATGATGTTGAGAAAGCGCCAGCCGATCTCCGATTTTTCCTGCGCGGTGAATTTGACGGGAGTGACTTTGGCGGGAAAGTGACGATCGAGCAGAGACCACAAGCCTTCGCCAACGCCGGTGGCATCCATGACAATGATTTGGGGAGACCATTCTTCTGCAAGATTCTTGACGCGGCTGAAGACAGTGAGGTGATTTTCGCCCGTCCATGATTGGCGGGCTAGCACGCGATAGGTGGGGCAACCCAGTAATTGGAGTGTGGAGAGGTCAATGCCGACGATGGTGAGGGTGGTGGAGTCGCGGCCGGGGTTGCCGAGTCCGAGGTTGTAGGAGGAGGCTGTTCCGGCAAGTTTGGATTCGTCCATGCCGGCGACGTCGAGGAGGAAGGCCACCCCCAGCCCCTCTCCAAATGTACCCATTTGGAGAGGGGAGTCTGAGTCTGACCTCACCCCCAGCCCCTCTCCTGAGAGGAGAGGGGAGTCTGACCCCGCTCCCGAAGCTACCAGACGAAGAATGCGGGCGGGGTTGAACATGCCGGATTGGGCTTCGATGGTTTCGCCGAAGAATTGGGTACGGATGATGGGGTGGTTGCGCCCGTGTTCGGCAATCTTGCGTTCGAGATAGGCTGCATAGGCGGGGACGTGAAAACAAACATCGTCGGCGGTGTACTGGAAGACACGTTTGATGCCATCCTGTTTTTCAGCCTGCAAGGCTGTGCGGCGTTCGCGTTCGAGAAGGGTGTTGGCTGTCCAGGCGGTGCCGAAGAAGATGCGGGTGGCGTTGGTGGAGGCGACCATGGGGTCGAAGTCCTTGTCGAATTTAGCGGAGGATATATCCTGCGCTTCATCCACAGAGAGCAATAAATCGGCGGTGGCGCCGACAACTTTGGCGGAGGTTTCGCCGGAGTAGAAAAGCAGGCGGGCATTTTTGAGGGCGTAGATGCGCCCTTGCGACGATTTCCAGATTCCGCGCGAGCCGACGCAGGCGTCGAGGGAACGGCTGACGCGATTCATGTTGTTGAGGGTCTGGGGGTTGAAGGTGGGGGAAACGGAAATGATATTACCGCCGTGTTGCGCGTAGCGAAATAACAGCCAAGCAAATAAATGCGCCTGGAGTTCGTTTTTGCCGGATTGACGGGGCAGAATCACTATGAAGGTGAGTCCGCGATGGTTGAGGATGGAGTCTTTGACGGCGTTGGCGATCCCGCGCTGATAGGGGCGGAGGTTGACGCGGCAGGCGAGCGCCCAGCCGATGGGGTCGAGGCGGATGGTGGAGCGAATGAGGGAGGAAAGTTCCATGTTATGGGTTATGGGTTACAAGTTACAGGTGATTAGGGATTAGGGTTTGAGGCGGCGTTTGATTTTGGGGAGGTCGGATTTTTTGCGGCGGGCAGGCGGTTGGGGAAATGCCGGTTGAGGGGAATTGAAGTCAACGAACTGAACCCGTTGAACGGGCTGGATGTTGAAATCAACCAGTTTTGGCGGCTGCGGACGCTGGATGTTGTCGAACCTTACAAAGACCGGTTTAGTAATTGACATGGTTTTACTCCTTGAGGTGGCGCAGTTTTTCGATGCAGGCGGCTGCGCAGGTGATGGCACGCAAGGCTTTGATGAGGTCTTCAAGGGATAGAGCGGGACTCTCGGTGACGGCGCTGACGACGCGTTGCAGGTGGAAACGCAGGGATGCGAGATCGTCAGCGGGGGAAGGGTCGTG
>VFKN01000154.1 GCA_009885525.1 Anaerolineaceae bacterium
AAGCAATCTCGGTATTCATGAGGAGATTGCTTCGGGCGAGGAACAAGAGCGCCCTCGCAATGACATGTTTTAGTTTAAGTGAGGGAACTTATATTTTTACGAACCCTTAAGAGGAGATTGCAAAGAAAAAAAATTTAAGAGGTCCGGCGCGCTTATTATCCTCCAGGCTGTATCTGCTTATGCAAAAGATCAAATTCGGCTTTGCCGTTTTTAACGGGAAAGAGCAAAAATCTATCCGTAGATTTCACTGATTAACTCACCTTACACAGTTTTTGTCTTTTCATATCTCCTTAAGCGGTAGCGACACTTGCGCCGCACTGCGTTTGTTGCAGTGCAGGTGAGGGTCTCTGTGATAATCGTAGAGGTTCTTCGCTCAGATCAGAACGACTTGCGTAAGGTGACTGATTAAGCAGATTTGGTTTTAAAAATCAGCGAAATCGGCGTAATCTGTGGATAAATCCCGCCAGAAACGGGAGAGCCTCAATTCTTAATCTGGAGTAAAAGCAAAATGCCCGTAACCTTTTTGTTTATTTAGCGACATATCAGTAGGATTAGTCGCCAAATAAATAGATGTTTACAAAACCCAAGGAGAAATCTGATGATTAAAAAAACCGTTTATTTTTTCATGACCCTGTTCGTTGTCTTCGGTATGCTGGCCTTCGCATCGCCAGCATCCGCCTCTACAACCAGGCGTATTGTCGGTGGCAGAATTATAGCCTCGAACGCCCAGGCAAAAACCTTGTTGATTAAACCTGTAACGGGTAAAGCCGTTCTGGTCAAGACCAATAAAAATACTGTGATCTATCGCAAGGGAAAAAGTGTAACTTTTCCAAAATTGCGCGTAGGTGATAAACTCAACATCAGTTTCGACGTCGCGACCAAACTCGCCAAGGATATCAGCGCCGATTCCAGCCGCTACGAAATCCACGGCTCGATTGAGGCTGTCGATAGCGTTGCCAATTCTGTTACCATCGCCTCTGAAGAAGGCGGTAACAGCGTAACGGTAAAAGTGAGCTCCACCACCATCATCACACGCCATGGCGTTGCAGCGACATTTGCCGATCTCGTCATAGGCGACAAAGTCGAAGCCAAATACAATTCAGCAACGATGCTCGCCAGCCTGATTAAGTTGGAAAGTGAAGATGGCGAATTTTACGGCACGATCGCGGCTGTGAATATTGCGGGCAATACGGTCACTGTTACACCGGAATTAGGCGGCGCGGACGTTGTACTCAAGATCGCACTCAGCACGGTCATTAAGCGCGCTGATAAAGTCGTCGCATTAGGCGCACTTCAAGTGGGCGATAGGGTCGAAGCCAAATATGATTCTCTCACCATGATTGCCAGCGTCATCGAATCTGAATCTGAAGGCGGCGAAGTTCACGGCACCATCGCAGCTGTGGATACCGTTGCCAGTACCGTGACCATCACCCCCGAGTTGGGCGGCGCGGATGTTGTGCTCAACATCAACCTGAGCACAGTTATTTTACGCAATGATGTACCGGCGGCATTGGCCGATCTGTTGGCAGGCGATAAAGTCGAAGCCAAATATGACTCTGCAACGATGATCGCCAGCCTGATCAAAACCGAGATGGAAAATGGAGAAATCCACGGCACCATTGCAGCTGTGGATACCGTTGCCAAAACCGTAACCATCACCCCCGAGTTGGGCGGCGCGGATGTTGTGGTCAACGTTGGCTTGAGCACGGTTGTTTTGCGCCATGATGCGCCGGTAACCCTGGCCGATCTCCTGGTAGGCGATAAGGTCGAAGCCAAATATGACTCTGCGACGATGGTTGCCAGCCTGGTCGATGCTGAGTAATACCTGCTGTCTCAAATCTTTTCGGCTAATCCCTTCGTCCGCACCCGGTAATACGTCAGTGATCTTTACATATTGCCATGAAGTAACCTGACAAAATTTAAACCAACGGCGGTGGGGATCCGAAAATCTCCACCGCCGCCAATTCACAGGAACTGCCATGCTTAATTTGAAACTCTCAACCCGGCGCGTTTTTATCGTAGGTGATGCTTCGTTGTTCGAAGAAGGCATCACAAAATTGCTGTCATTTGGGGGGACGGAGTTGTTGGTATCAGGCGCAAAATATACGGATGATCCTGCTTTTTTGGAGGTCATTACGCAAAACCAGCCTGACGTGATTCTGTTGAACGAATCCACAGCGCTTGATTCCGCTCATATCCTTAATCTGCTTTTGTCAGCCCCATCCCTAACAGCCCTGTACATTATTATCATCCGCCTCAACAGTAACTTGGTGGATGTATATGAGATGCCGAAACGATTTGTCATTACGAGGCCGTGTGAGTTGGTGGATGTTGTCCAGGGGAATTTCCACGAGATGTAAATTAGACGTTGCTTACAAAGAATCGGCTTCCGCTTTGAAGATCAGTCAGTTTGAAAGTTCCTTTCAACCGGCAGATCTTCAAAGCGGAAGTTTTTTGATTCTACCGTTTTTAACGGGGAAGAGCAAAACCCATCTGCAGATTTCACAGATTAAGCAGTTTTGGTTTTAAAAATCGGCGAAATCTGCGTAATCTGTGGATAGATCGGAATAGGCCGAACATTTTTTGCGCCACAGAGTTACGGAGACACAGAGAAAAACAAGGATAAAACTCCGCGCTTTTGTGGCTACGCAGAAATTCCTGCCCGCCAGCGCTGCCCTGAGGCGGTTTCTGAGCCCGCTGAAAGGCTTATTTCCGTGCAGGCTGCGTAATACTAGGTCTTAAATTAAAATAGACTAAAGTCGGATATAACTTAACTACCAAAGGCCGTACTTCATTTGCGTGTTCCCCGTTATTATATTCATAACGTATTTTGCAGTCATTATGATTTTTTACGAACATCGAATTGGAGAAACCTATCATGCCTAACAAAATAAATAACAATACTCGATTTTCCCGCCGGGACTTTTTGAAGTTGGGCGTGGCTGGAACAGCGGCCGCTGCCATGGCAAGTTCAAAGTTGGCTAGTTCCATTAAAGATGCCAAAGCCGGTGGATTCTACACAGAAGACTATCCGACCAGCCCGTTGATCCTGACCCCGTTTGTCGACCCACTCCCGATCCCGAAGGCTATGGCTCCAACCCCCGAGTCTGCTTGGAATACCTGGGCATCCAAGCCTGGCCCGGGACCCGGCAAGCAAAACTCATACAGCAATGAACAGCATCAAATTTGGCCCAGCCAAATCGGATATCCCGACCCGCTCGTGTATAGGATCGAACTCAAGGTCAATACCCATGACTTTACCTCATCTCAGGTACTGCCTATTGATAATAACGGACTGCCAACGATCTCCTTCGATGCGGCCGGGAACTCCTACCCGGCGGGTACTGTTCGATCTTTGCCTTCCAGCACTATTTATGGCTTCTCTCAACCGAATGCCATTGGTGAAATCCAAGCGACCTTCCCCGGACCTCTCATCAATGCCGAGTACGGCAAACCCGTGGTGCTCCGTTTGATAAACAAGCTCCATGAGAACCCGCTCAACCTCGACCGCCAGGATTTTGGCTCGCCGGATTGGTCATTCCTGACCCATCTGCACAACGCTCACACTGCGCCGGAGAGCGATGGCAACCCGAACTACAGCATGAATTATGGGCCAAGAACCCACGGCTACCTGCCCGGAACATGGTGCGATAACCTGTATCTCAACTATCCGGCCGGCGGCGACTCGCGCGAGAAGCAATCCTTCTTCTGGTTCCACGATCATCGCATGGATCATACCGGAGCCAATGTCTACAAGGGCATGGTCGGTCTTTATCCGATCTACGACCCCGAGAACAACATGGATATGGGCGACGAGACCAAGGGGCTGCGCCTGCCCGGCGTACGCACGGACAACGCGGATGGCTCCTTCGATGTCGACTATGATATCCCGCTGGCTTTCTTCGACTGCGTTCTGGATGACGGCGTCACTATGCACAATGACATTCACGATGCCGAGTTCCCAGACGCCGGTAACCCGCGCATACACCCGGAATGGTGGGGCAAGACCTTCTTCAAGCATTTCCCCAGCCGCGGCTTCGTTGGTGACATCTTCACGGTCAACGGCAAGGCTTACCCGACGCTGGAGGTCAAACGCCGCAAGTATCGCCTGCGTTTCCTGGATGCCTCAGTTGCCCGCTGTTATGAATTCGTGTTGATGAAATCCGCAGGCGGCCCGGTGGCTGCCAAAGATCTCGGCTACATTAATGAAGAACTTCAGGGACAATACCGCATTCAAGATGGAGAGAAGTGCATGCAGTTCACCCAGATCGCCACTGATGGCGGCTTGCTGCCCAACACGATCGTCCGTGATTCTTTCGAGTTGTGGCCCGCCAAACGCCGCGAGTTCATTGTTGACTTCACAACGTATTCAGATGGAACGCCCACCCAAAAAGGCGATGTGATCTACTTGACGAACATCATGAAAATGCCGGACGGACGCATTATGACCGCTTCAACCCGCGAAAACCTCGATCCCAATTACAAGATCCCGGTCCTGAAGATTGTGATCGGCGACGATGCTCCCGATAACAGCCTGATGCCCAGCCCCACCACGGTACTGCGCGAACTTCCGCCCATGCCTGTGATCACACAGGAAATGCTGGATAACAGAATGATCTTCGAGGTACAACGCGGTGGTTTCGGCGGCGAGATCGAATGGCTCATCAATGGGATGCCCTTCGACCCCACCTTCCCTGCCGTAAGTTTAATGAACCCGGCGGGCAACAGCCCGCTCGCCCAAGAGGTAATTGGAAGTTCAGGAGTGTGGGAGATCCGCAACGCCAGCGGCGGCTGGGTGCATCCGTTCCACCTGCATATGGAGGAACATCGCGTCATTATGCGTAATGGAAATGCCACCGTCCCTAGCGCTGACCACCCGGATGACAACTCGAAAGAGGATTTGGTCAATCTCGACCCAAACGAGTCGGTATTCGTCTGGCGGCAGTTCAGAGACTTCGTGGGTCCCTACGTGGCGCATTGTCACAATCTGGCGCACGAAGATCACGCCATGATGTTCGGCTGGGAGATACTCCCTGCTCCGGCCGTGGCGCCAGTCGCTAACGCGGGCGGTCCGTACACAGTCTCTTCTGCTGGGACAACAACCCTGAATGGCAGCGCCAGCGGCTCAACGCCCATCACCTATCTTTGGAGCGCCAGTGCAGGCACCATCTCTAATCCTGCCATTGCCAACCCGGTCTACACCGCGCCTGCCGTAACCACCAGCACGATTATTTCCCTTATGCTCACGGCTACCAACGCGGCAGGTCCCCATTCTGCAAGCACAACCATTACGGTGAACCCGGTGGTAATTACCGACACTGTCACGATCACCACGTCAGTGTATAAGATCTCGAAGAAGACGTTGACTATCACTGCCACCACAAATCAAGCAGCGCCAGGGCAGTCTTTGAAACTCATGCCCTACCTTCCGAAAGGCATAGGCGCCGTCATGTTTGATCCTTCGCTTCTGGGCAATACTTTCAAATTGTCCAGAGGAAAATGGAGCCTTACCTTGACTGGTGTGCCGCAACCCGCTCTTGGAATTGATGGAGATGCTGGGTTGCAAGTAAAATCCAGCCTCGGCGGAATCAGCCCGAAGACCGCGCTGGGAAGTGTTACCAAATAAGTTCTACCTAAAAGTGATTGACGGGCGGCAGGTTCACCGCCGCCCGTCAATCATTACATCAATAGGACAAGCCCCAGACAACACAATCCAACCAGGATTAGTTTTGTAGCGTAGGGCTTGTTTTTTCAAAGTAAATGCTCTTTTTCTTTGTTACTCTGAGAGGCTAAAATGATACTTAACACTTTCTCCAGAAAATTCGCCCTTGCAATTTTCATTGCCTTCGGCAGCGTCCTATGGCTCAATAAGTGGCATCAATATGTTTACACCCGCAGCCGGGTTGATTTTCCGCCAGTCTCGAATTGGTTGCGGGATTCGATGATCATCCTGCTCCCTGTTTTGCTCGCGGTCTGGATCGGCGTGGCGCTCACTGAATGGATCACAAACCGTTCCAATGGGCGCATGTCTGCTTCAACACAATCCATACTTGCGGCTGCCATTCTGGGAGGCATGACTTCCATAACGATCAGCCTGATTGAAAGTACCAGAGGCATTGGGACAGGGATCGGCAACGAATTTATCTTTTTAGCAAGTATTTGCAACAGGGTTTACCCGAACGGCAATTTACTGTTAAGCATTCTAAAGTGGGCGGTTCCGGGCTCGCAAGCCTTGCGGCTTCACATCTTGTTGCGCGATGGGGCAAATCTGATGCTGTTCAACATGGCAATCGCTGTTCTTTTGATCATGCTCCTGGAAGGATTTGCGTATATAAAATTCGGGAATTCTTCCCACGCACAAGAAGCGAGCTAATCTTTCGCGGGGTTCATTACCAATTTAAGGTTCTCCAGTAGTTGACGGGAAAGAGCAAAAACCCATCCGCAGATTTCATAGATTAAGCAGATTTTTTTAAATCAGCGTAATCTGTAGATAAATTCCACCAGAAACGGGAGAGCCAATTATTTTTAACTTACCTTACGCACTCAAGTATGATTCCCTGAGCGTTAGCGAAGGGTCTCTGAGATAATTGTAGAGGTTCTTCGCTACGCTCAGAAAGACACTGCATAAGGTGATTAATTTCAGTCAGAAAAAACTCAATGAAACGAATTTCTCTTTTTATCACACTTGCCTTACTCATTATCGTTTTGACAACCTCCTGCAGCGGACTAAAAGGCGCTGTAGTTTCGTCAACAGTCCCTGCTGCAGAAATTAATCTGACCGACCATAATGGGCTGCCTTTTCAACTGTCCAATCAGCGCGGCAAAGTTGTGTTGGTCTTTTTTGGCTTTTCAAACTGCATTACCGAATGTCCCGCAACGATGGCTATTATAAGACAAGCCCTTGAAACACTTGGCGACCCATCAAAAGATGTTGTGGTTGTTATGGTTAGCACCGATCCTGACAACGACACCTCTCAGTCCATGAAAGAGTTCATGGGCAGGTTTAACCCCGCGTTTCTTGGCTTACTCGGCCCGTTTGATGAATTGGCAAAGGTCTGGCAGGATTACGGCGTAGCAGTTCTGGATGGCGGTGAAACACACTCTAGCTTTACCTATGTTGTGGATAAAAAAGGCGCCCTGCGTGAAACCTTCCCGCCCGATACATCCTCCGATGATATTGCCTCTGATCTAAAAATTCTGCTGGCGGAAAAATAAGATAGGACTTACGCAAACTGAGATATTCAGTTTGTCCGAGTTGGAGATTGTGAATTTAACGCGGCTGTGATCCACAGCCGCGTTTTTATTTTAACGTCAAATATATCCGACTAAGGTCGGAGGGGTGTAAACCTGAATTTTTAGGACTAAAGTTGGGGATAAACCAATACCATTGCCCATTCTGTGATAACGGAATTCCCACTATTATAGGATTTAAGAAAGAGCAGATGTAATAACAGGGCTAATTGTTGCCGGAGTATTGGCCAATTCAAAACTGGCTCAGGCTGCTGCTTCAAATGTCCGCACCTATTACGTTTCGGCATGGCCACCGCTTTGTCGTTATGTCATAACAATTTGAAAATTCACAAGGCTGGCCGGCGGATATTGGAATATCCGCCAGACCCGCAATCAAAATATTACTGGAGCCATTATCATGCCATCCTTATTAACTAGACGAATCTTTATTTTAGGCGCATCAATTTTTGAAGAAGGGATCGCGCATTTACTCAAAGTTGCAACCGACTTGCAGGTAACGCGCACGAAATATACAAATGATATTAAATTTATGGAAGACATCAAACGTAACCAGCCGGACGTCATCCTTTTGAATGAGTCCACCCCGCTGAATTTTGCATGTATGCTCGATATGTTATTTTCCATGTCGTCCCTGGCTGGAGGGCGCGTAATTATTGTCCGGCTCGACAATAACATGATCGATGTTTATGACTTCCCAAAACAGGCTTATGTAAATAAGCCTCGCAAGAAGCGGCGGCAAGTCATCGTCACAAAACGAGATGAACTGGTTGCTCATTGTGTGCGGGGGTAATTTTTGAGGCAGTAATTAATTTGTAAATGTCAGCGTTTTTTTCAACGCAAGTATCGTACGAAACGCTGATTTACGCACCAGGTAGTCGCTTCTTTTAGCGCCTGCCTGATTTTTAAGATACCGCGGTAATTAACTTGGCAGGAAAGCCGCCCGACTAAGGTCGGAAATTTATAGACCAAAGTTAGGTATTAATAAGCACTATTGCCTGTTATGAGGTAGTACTTTTTCGGCTAATATACTTACATGCTGGTAAACCGTTGACAATAAATAATAGACCTTGCAAAAAAACTTTTGCAAGGTCTATTATTTACACACCTTACGCAAGCAAAACTCCAAAGGAGTGAAATGATTATAGATTTGCATAAGATCGGCACAATAACCCTGAAGGGGTGTCATATTTTTATGGCACAAATTATGCCATCCCTTCGGGATTACAAACTGCATAGGTGAGTTATTTATATTTGTACGTTGGCTGGGTCTATTATTGTTGGGGTTGATATATCTCGCCCGCAGTGACTTTGAAGTCCAAATGATTTTGTTCGGGCGCAAAGACACAAGTGGCAAAGTCGGTGAAGGCACAGGGTGGGGAGTAGGCTTTGTTGAAATCAATGAAGATGCTGCCATCCTTCTCTTGATCGGCATACAGGTAACGGCCTGTGCGATAGGTTTCGTCTTTGCTGGTTAAATCCCAAAAGCGGATGAAGAGCGCATTGTCTTCTTCTTTGTTGACGTCGAGCTGGTAGTGGTTTCCGCCAAACTCAAAAGCGAGATAGCCTTCCACAAGAATCTCAGATTTTTCACCGCTTAGATTGGGGAAGTAAGCCATCTTCGGGCGGGCGTAGGGGGTGTAGGTTGTGGGGATGCGAAAATTCTCGTCAATCTCATACCAGATGCGTGTGGGGAAGCTGCGTCGTTCTTCGCGTTGGTTGTCCCATATCCGCACGCCGAAGCGATTTCCGCGCTGGATCACGACCAGTTGAATATCCAGCAAATTAATGAAACTGGGTTTTTCGGCTTCATCGGTTTGCAGGATCATGAAGTCTGTTTTCTTGCTGTTGACGTTTACGGTCTGATTAGGCGCAGCATGCAAGGTGACGGATTTTCCGTTGAAATCCAAATCCCCGATCATTGCGGGCGCGCGTTCGGGCAGCTGCACTTCGCATTTTGGATCGGAGCCGAATTTGTTCCTGCCCAGTTTCAGCCAGCACAAACCCACAAGCGAAAGCCATCCGTTTTCTTTGCGGATGGTTTCGTTCTTTTCCTGGCGCCATTCATTTATGATTTGACGGTATGTTTTATTTGGCATGCGACGATTATACAATAAAAAAGGCGAGTCGATCTATCGACTCGCCTTTTTTATTTAACGATTTTATGATATGTTTATACGGCGGGAAGAACGATAGGAACGCCCAAATAAGTAATTGTTCCATACACAAGCATGATGATCGCAAGTATGGCGAATACCAGCCGTAAATTGTTTTCCTCTTTGAGTAACGATGCCCAGGCGGCGAACGCCACGCCAAGCGCCATGATCGCCATGATGAGTTGAAGCAAGTCGCCGCGTTGATTCCAGTTTGCTCCAATTTTAAAGTAAGCCTCTGAATCATCGAATTTGGTAGTGGACTCGAGGTACATTTCATCGTAATATTTCTCGTCCCACACGGTCTCACGGGCAATGGCGTCTTGTAACTGTTGTGAGAAATCGGCTTGGTAGTATTCTGCAACGTCGGGTTTCTCGTCCTGGTTTAGATACCAGTTGTCGTAGTAGTTATAATCCTGAGAGACGAACTGATTAGCGCTGAGATATTCAGTGTTGCCATCGTTGAGAGCTTGCATGCCGAGGATTTCTGCATTGTTCTGCTCGCCGTCTGCCAGGGCGCTCTGGTAGCTCGACCAGGCTGTAAGCACACTCAATATTGCGATCAACGAGCCTAGTAAAAGCTCATGTCCGAGAAGTCTAAGGTATTTCATTTGATAAATCTCCTTTTTTAATTTGTCGTAAATTTTGAAACTCCGAGGCTATTATATAGTAAATTTGGGAATTGCATATTTACATTTTTGTTATAAAATGATGGCAGTTTTTCAGAAAAATTCATGTTCGTCTAAGGAGAAATAGTATGGGATTGAAACCCGACCACTGGATCCGTAAGATGTCGCTGGAGCATAGGATGATCGAACCGTTTGTGGATAAGCAAGTCCGCCAGGGTGTGATCTCCTACGGCGTTTCCTCATATGGTTATGATGTGCGCGTTGCGGATGAATTCATGATCTTTACCAATGTCCATTCCGCCATCGTTGACCCTAAGAATTTCGATACAAAATCTATGTTTGAATTTAAAGGCGATGTGTGCATCATCCCGCCTAATTCATTTGCGCTGGCGCGTACCATTGAATACTTCCGCATTCCGCGTAATGTGTTAACGGTTTGTCTTGGCAAATCCACCTATGCGCGCTGCGGACTGATTGTGAACGTCACGCCATTTGAACCGGAATGGGAAGGTTTTGTCACGCTTGAAATTTCAAACACCACGCCTCTCCCCGCGAAAGTGTATGCCAATGAAGGACTCGCGCAAGTGTTATTCTTTGAAGCGGATGAAGAGTGCGAGATTTCATACGCCGATAAAAAAGGAAAATATCAGGGGCAGCAGTCCATCGTCTTGCCGAGATTGTAAAATATCCATTAGTAACTCACCTTACGCAAAATGATATGTCTTTGCGAGGACGCTCTTGTTCTTCGTCCGACACTTGCACCGCGCTGCGGATGCAGTGCAGGTGAGCAATCCGCTCTTGCCTGTCCGAGATTGCTTTGCCGCTAAAAGCAAGAGCGCGGCTCGCAATGACATCAACTTTTTAGCAAAAGTGCGTAAGGTGAGTTAGTAATCTGGTGAACTCCAGAATTGGGGACGAATACAAAAGGGCATGGAATTCCATGCCCTTTTTTTATATTTCTATTCTTCTTTGTCGAGCATCATACTGGCTTCTTCATTTAGCCAGCGACGCCCATCGCGGGCGAGCAGGTCGTAGCCTTCGAGCGGCCCCCAGCTCCCGGGTTTATAGGCAGTCAGCGGCGGAGTCTGATGCGACTCCCAGGTTTGCAGGATCGGGTCAATTAACGACCAGGCTGTTTCCACTTCGTCTGCGCGGGTGAAGAGCGACGCATCACCCTGCAAGGCATCCAGCAGAAGACGCTCATAAGATTCGGGAATTGCGGTTTTTCCAAACGCTTCAGAATAGCGGAATTCCATATCCACCGAGCGGGTCTCTGCGACCGTATCGGGCGCTTTGGCTTCAAAGCGGACGTGCAAACCTTCGTCGGGCTGCAGGTAAAGTACGAGGATATTTGGCTTCATGGTTTGCATGGGGAACATGGCCAGCGGCGGCTCTTTAAATTGGATAATGATCTGCGATTGTTTTTCGGCCAGATTCTTCCCGGAGCGCAAATAAAAAGGCACACCCTTCCAGCGCCAGTTGTTGATGTAGAGTCGTAATGCCGCGTAAGTTGGCGTAGTGGAATTTGGATCAACCTCCGCTTCGCTGCGATAGCCCTTATATTGTCCGCGTACCGTGTTCGCTGAAACTTGTTCAGGGCTCATGGGCTGGATCGCACTCAGGACTTTTACTTTTTCATTTCGTAAATGAGCTGCGCTAAATGACGCC
Source organism: Anaerolineaceae bacterium (assembly GCA_009885525.1). Lineage (GTDB taxonomy): Bacteria > Chloroflexota > Anaerolineae > Anaerolineales > Villigracilaceae > Villigracilis. Next base: position 11,699 of record VFKN01000154.1, read on the forward strand.
GGCGGTTCCATGGCAACCAGGGTAAGCAGTTGCAAAAGATGATTCTGGAACATGTCGCGCAGCACGCCTATGCTGTCATAAAAGCCTGCACGGTGTTCCACCCCGACTTTTTCGGCGACAGTGATCTGCACATGGTCAATATAAGTGCGATTCCAGATCGGCTCAAAGATGGTGTTGGCAAAGCGCGTGAACAAAATGTTCTGTACAGTTTCCTTGCCAAGATAATGATCGATGCGATAAATCTGGGCCTCTGTCAAAGCCTTGTGTACTTGCTTGTTCAAGGTGATTGCTGAAGCCAGATCCGTGCCAAAGGGTTTTTCAAGCACCACGCGCCGCCAGGCACCGTTCTCGTGTAGCTGACCTGAAGTGTCGAGGTTGTCAATAATGGCAGGGAAAAGCGTGGGGGGCAGTGCCATATAAAACAAGCGGTTGGCTTCGCCGTTTTCCAATTTAGTGAGATGTTCAGCAAGTTTGGCAAAGTCACTTGCTTCTGTGTATTTACCCGAAAGATAATATAAATTGGACGCGAAAATCGCCCACTCTTCATCTTTAAACGAGTAACCTGCATGATCTTTCATGCCTTGATATAAATGCTCGCGGAACTGTTCATCGGTAAACGCAGTGCCGCCAAATCCGACGATTTGAAATTTTTTCGGCGTGCGTCGCTTGCGGAATAAATTAAACAACGAAGGAATCAACTTGCGCTGCGTTAAATCACCCGATGCGCCGAAGATGACAATTGTTGTTAGTAAACCATTATTGGAAGGGTTATTCATAATAAATTGACCTTAGACTGCGGACAATGGACGATGGAAAGTTTTCCACGGTTAATGATCTATCGTCTATTGTTCCGTTTACTCAGATTTTTTGATGGCGTGCCCGCCGAATTGATTCCGCAGCGCCGCTAACATGCGCGCGGGATAATTCTCCTCGTCGCGGCTGGCGAAGCGCATTTGCAGCGCAAGTGTGATAACGGGTGCGGGTACATCCAGATCGATCGATTCAAATACCGTCCAGCGGCCTTCACCAGAATCTGCGACCCACGGCTTAATGTCTTTCAGGTCGGCATCTTCGTCAAGCGCGTTTGCCGAGAGATCCAATAGCCACGAGCGGACTACACTTCCGTGCTGCCAGATGTGTGATATCTGAGCAAGGTCGAGGCCGAATTCTTTTTTGGCTTTCAGAATTCCATAACCTTCAGCAAAGGCTTGCATCATGCCGTATTCAATGCCGTTGTGAACCATCTTCACATAATGTCCCGCGCCATGCGGACCGACACGTCCCCAGCCAAGTTCTTTGGTGGGCGCAAGTGTTTCAAAAATTGTGCGCAGTTTTTCGGTCACTTCTTCGTTGCCGCCGATCATCAAACTGTAACCTTCAGCGAGTCCCCAAATGCCGCCGCTGGTACCGCAGTCAACAAAGTCAATGCCTTTCGCTTCGAGCATAGCCGCATGCGCGATTGTGTCTTTGTAATTCGAGTTGCCGCCGTCGATGATGATGTCGCCTTTGTTCAATAACGCCGCGACCTTTTCAATTGTTTCGGTGGTGGTCTTGCCGGAAGGAACCATCACCCAAACGATCTTGGGCGAGGATGTCAATTTGCCGATTGCTTCTTCCACCGAGTATGCGCCTTCCGCGCCAAGTTGAATCGCGGAGTCGACTGTCTCTTTGGTGCGCGCATATCCAATCACGCGATGACCGCCGCGCGTAAGACGCGTGGCCATATTCAATCCCATTTTGCCTAAACCAATCAATGCTAATTCCATGTTGTAAATCTCCTTGAGTAAAATTTATTTTTTTAATTTGCTTGCCGCGGCTTCATCTATTAGCCAGATCAAATTTCCATTTTGCGGGTTAATTCTTTGAGCGGGATAAACATCAGGTTTATATTCACCGCTTAATACATTAAGTAAAGTTTCTGCTTTGCCTGCACCAGTAACGAGGAAGAAAATATTTCTCGCGCTGTTAAAAACAATTTGAGTGATTGTGACTCGATTTGCAGGACGGTCTTGATAATTTGCAGTCACCGCAAGTGTGGGCACATCCACATTTACCGGCGAACCGGGGAACAGCGACGCGGTATGCCCGTCATCGCCCATGCCGAGCAGAACCAGGTCAAAGCGCGGCCACTCAAGCGGTGGCTCCGCAAATTCTTTCAGCGTTTGCGCGTAATTCTTTGATGCTTCATCTGGCGCAAGTTCCGACATGACACGATGCATATTTGTCATGTCGATTTTATCAAACAAAACTTTTTGGGTTTGCCCGTAACTATTGCCTGCATCATCCACGGGTACGCAGCGCTCGTCGCCCCAGAAAAAATGCACGCGCGTCCACTCCACTTTGGTGGAGTATGAATCGCCGAGCGCTTCATAAAGTTTCATGGGCGTATTGCCGCCCGCAAGTGAAACAAGAAAACGCCCGCGCTCCTCAATCGATTGATTCGCAATTTCAATAAATGAATTCGCCGCGTATTGACTTAACTCGCTGCTGTCTTTGAATATTTTTATCACTTTGCGATTGTAACTCACTTGGATTATCGCGTGTTTTGTTTAATTGATAATTTTTTGGTAAGTATCAAGATTAATAAACAAAGTTTTGATTTGTAAATTATGCGATACCATGTAAAATTAACCGCATGACCATTAACTTGAAAAAACTGGACGCGCTTCGCAAATCGACCTTCAATCTACCGCCGCTTAAACGGATATCTTCGCCGCCCCAGGCTTTGAAATTCGTCAACGCCCGCGGCTTTATCTATTTCTGGCCCATCAAAGATATTGACCTGCCCTCGCTGTGGACAACGGTCGCCGGAGATCGCCCCGTCGCTGATAAACATGACGACCCGGGTCACATCACCTGGGGCTGGAAGGATGATGCGCTGAATAAAAAGATATGGTATTACGCCAAAATATTACGCGGCAAAGCGACAATGATTTCCCTGGAAATTGCCCCGTATTTTTACGCGCTCTCCGAAAATTACGGCTCGCCTGAAGATGATTATTTAATCGCCTATCACGAAGGACGATTATCGCAATCTGCCAAACAAATTTATGAAACTCTGCTTGATAAAGGCGCATTGAATACATTGGATTTGCGTAAAGAAGCGAAATTGGCGAATGCAAAAGATTCTGAATTCAACAAAGCCTTGGGGCAATTACAAAAAGATTTCAAGATATTACCCGTCGGCGTGGCGCAAGCGGGCGCGTGGAAATATTCGCACGTGTATGATATTGTGACGCGGCATTATCCCGACCTGGCGGAACAGGCGCGCAAGATCACCGAGTCACAGGCGCGGGCGAAACTATTGGAGTTATATTTCCAATCCGTCGGCGCGTCACAGTTGAGCGATGTGAATAAATTGTTTGGCTGGGGGAGTGAAGTAACAAAGAAAATAGTGAACAGATTAGTAGAGAGTAGTTCTTTGATAAAGACGGAGCATCCCAAGTTTGCAGGGGAATACTTTGCGGTGAAGCAAGTCACCTGACCAGTCCCTCGAATTCTCAAAGAATGCGAGGGTTTTATTTTCTCTTGACAAAAATAAATAAACACTGTATATTTACACTGTAAAGTAAATCAGGAGAAAACATGGTCAGACCGATTAAGAAAAAACAAATTTCCAATTTGCAGGAAGTAATAAAAGAAATCGCATGGAAGCAAGCCGCGGAATTTGGCGCGGCGGCTTTGTCTCTGCGAGCCATTGCGCGCGAATTGAATATCACTGCGCCTGCGATTTACAACTATTTTCCTAGCCGAGATGATTTGGTCACCGCGTTGATTGTGGATGCCTACACTTCATTAGGGGAGTCTCAAAAATCCACGCTTGAGAATAATTTGAAAAAGGGAAGTTTGGCGCGCTTTTCAGCGCTGGGTCTTGCGTACCGCGATTGGGCAGTGACCTATCCGCAGCGTTATCAACTTATCTTCGGTACGCCGATTCCTAATTACGATGCTCCAGAAGATAAATCCACGCCTGCCGCAGCCTGGGCGCTGCTGCCTTTGATTGAGACATTACAAGTTCTGTATAGCGAAGATAATTTGCGAGTGGAAAGACTTGCTACGTTATCGTCTAAATTAAAGTCCTTGCTGCAGACGTGGAGACAATTTGCCGGAGACAGTGTTGAAATCGAAGCGCTATACATCGCGTATATTGTTTGGAGCAGGGTGCATGGATTGGTGATGCTTGAACTCGGCGGGCAGTTGCCGTCATTCTTTACCGACCCGGGCGAAATTTTCCGCCGCGAAGTCGCTACGATGATTAATCAGTATACAGGCAAATAGTTTTTTAGAAATATTTAGCATGTACAACTTGTAGATTAAATAATAATTAATTGGAGATAACAAAATGAATCGACCTAACTTTTTCAAAAAGAACTTCCCCTGGGGCTTGATGGCTTTCTTTGCCATTGTAATAGCCGTTACCGCGCTCGCGCCATACGCTACCTTTAATTCTGCAAACTTTAATAACGCAACAATGCGTTTTGCAACCGAAACAAATCTTAAATTTATCGGCTTGTTCGTGCATGCCTTTTCAAGCGGAATTGCCCTCGTCATCGGACCGTTTCAGTTTCTACAGCGATTACGTGACCGCCGCCCAATTCTCCATCGCTGGATGGGACGCATCTATCTCACCTCAGTTCTGATCGGCGGACTATCGGCTTTTGTCATCGCCCCGGGCTTGATCTCAGGACTCGTCGGCGAGGTCGGTTTGATGTCGCTTGCGGCGCTCTGGCTGTGGACAGGCTTGATGGCATACATCAACATCCGCGCTGGGAATGTGGAAGTCCATCGCAATTGGATGACGCGCAACTATGCGTTGACTTTTGCAGGCGTAATGCTGCGCGTGTGGATGGGTATATTAATTACAACGCAAATGCCAATGCTTGAAACCAAATATGCAGGCGACTTCAACAATCTGTTCGTCGAAGTCTATCGTGTGGTCATGTGGCTGTCATGGGTTCCCAATTTAATCGTCGCCGAGTGGATCATTCAACGTAGACAGGCTCTGCAAACATCGTTTGTAACGGCTAAAACACTGCCCCGATATTAACTGTCACAGATTAACAAAAGGAAAAAAATGAATAACAAATCTCATCGCATCTTTACCGGCGTTTTACTGATTGCTACGCCCATTTTATTTATGACAGCATTTACCATGCTGCAAATCAACTTTGAATATCCCGATATTTTGCGCCAGCCCGCGATGACCGTAATGCAGAAATTCGCAGCCGGTGGCAGCGGATTGATTATCAACTGGTATTTGATGGTCCTCTCATCTATTTTATTTATTCCCATCGCAGTCATGCTTCATTCATATTTAGCGCGGGAAGATGCGCCCTATATGAATGTCGCGACAACTTTTGGAGTCGTTGCGGGCATCGTGCAAATGCTGGGATTTATCCGCTGGCCTTTCCTTGTGCCGACTCTTGCTTCAACTTATCTCGACCCGTCCACAAGCGAAGCGACCCGCGCCGCGATTGAAGTAACCTTCACTGCATTTAATCAATATGCGGGCGTGGGCGTTGGCGAACATCTTGGTTATCTTTTTACCGCGTTATGGAGTGTTCTCATCGGTTTTGCCATGATGAATTCCCCGCATTTTAGTAAATGGTTGGGGTGGACAGGAATTATCTTTGCGGCTGGAATTTTGGTTGGGACATTGGAATCTGCGGGCGTTCCTTTTGTTGGATTAGTCAACGCGGTTGCATATATCTTCTGGGCGGTTTGGATGATGGTTGCAGGCGTATATTTATTAAGGAGTAATGGATGACCGCAATATTTAATGGACGCTTTACAGCAAAAACCGACCAGCCTTTTGTCGTGTTCTTGGTCGGGATGCGCATCAATAAATGGTGGCGTGTGGATAAATGGATACCTGTAGCCTCCGCCATGCCGCCCATGATGCAAGCCCTATTTACGAATCCTGAAAAGGGATTTTTACACGCGGAGTCTTTTTGGAATTTTAGCGGCCCAGTCACGATTCAATACTGGCGTTCATTCGAAGATCTTGAGAATTTTGCGCGCAACCCTTCAGACGCGCATCTTGGTCCGTGGAAAAAATTCAACCAAGCAATTGGCGCAGATGGAATCGTAGGCATTTGGCATGAGACTTATACGGTGAACCCGAATCAATTTGAATGTATATATGGCAACATGCCGCGCTTTGGGCTCGCGGCTGCTGTGGAGCATGTGCAGGCAGTCGGGCGGCGCGAAACAGCGCGGATGAGACTTGCCGTGTCTGATTCGAAATAAATTAAATAGGAGAAAATAAAATGTCTGCAAATCATGTTGTATTAGGAACGGGCGCGATCGGACGCGCGATTATGAATGAACTTGTCCAGCGCGGAGAATCTGTCCGCATGGTGAGTCGTTCGGGGAAGATGGACGAAGTCCCTGCCGGGGTGGAGGTAATTGCCGCCGATCTTTATGACCCTGCCCGAGTTAAAGAAGCGACGCGCGGCGCGAAGGTGGTGTATCAATCTGCGCAACCGAATTATTTCGAGTGGCCCACAAAATTCCCACCGCTGCAAAAATCCATTATAGAAGGTTTGACGGGCAGTGATGTTAAATTAGTGCTGGTTGAAAATTTATATATGTACGGTGAATCAAATGGAAAGCCAATGAAGGAGGATTTTCCGCATAACACGCACACGCGTAAAGGTAAGACGCGCAGTGAAATGAGCAACGCCGCTTTTGAAGCGCACAAGGCTGGCAAATTAAAAGTGACCGCCGGGCGCGGTTCGGATTTCTTCGGCGCATGGGGATTGCCCACAGCAGTAATGGGCGAGCGCACGTTTTACCCGATGCTGCATGGTAAGGCGGCTCAATTGATTGGGAATATTGATGTTCCGCACACGCATACATACATCGCTGATTTCGGAAAGGCGCTTGTGATTTTAGGCGAGCGCGCCGAAGCGGATGGTCAGGCGTGGCATGTGCCAAATGATAATCCGCGTGTGACGCAGCGTGAGATGGTCAAGATGATCGCCGCGGAAATGGGCATCGAGCCGAAGATGAGCGCGATGGGTAAGTTGATGATGCAAATTGGCGGTTTGTTTATCCCCGAAGCGAAAGAACAAGTGGAGATGATGTACGAATTTGAGCAGCCGTTTATTGTGGATTCAAGCAAGTTTGAGAAGACTTTTGGTATTAAAGCGACGCCGATGAAAGAGGCTATAAAAGAAACTGTTGCTTGGTATAAAAGCCATCCCGAAAAAAAATAAGGAGAGAAGATGTTAATTAATTCATTGATGGCGACATTACGTGCTATTGGTGATAATCGAGTTTATATAAGCAGAAAATTATCTGAACAGCGAGCCGCGTTCCACTTTGCGTACGCGGCTTTGCTATTTAATTTGCGGACGAAGAAGCGCTTCGATCATAGACGCCCCAGTCTGTTCCTCAAAAAAAAATCAGTTTCTTCATCTCGAATAATCTCCACCGCTCTTGATGAATTTAGATAAAATTAGTCGACTATAATGAAAAACCTTATGCACAATACTATGACTATCGCAGATACACCCGCACCAAACCAGCATGGAGTAATGCAAAAAATTGCATTTATGGCCAGGTTGGCATTCCTCTTAGCCGTTGTCACAATGCCTTTAAGTCTGCCCATTCTGCTTGTGAAGTTGTCAATTCCACATATCTGGCGCGGATATACGGATATCTCCTTGTTCATCCCGGATATATTTGTGATCGTTATGCTTGCCTTGTGGGGAATTCAAATTTGGCTTGAAAAACGAAAAATAAAAGCAGGGAAAACTTACATCTGGATTCCACTTATTCTGATTACCATACTGGGATGGCTGTCAATTTTTGTAAGCGTAAATCCGCTCATCTCCCTTTATCACGCTGTGCGGCTTTCCGTTTTGTTTCTTTTCTATTTGTATGTTGTAAACGAAGTTCGATCGTTTGAATGGCTCATCATTGGGGTTGCGCTGCAGGCATTGTTGCAATCAGGCGTAGCCATTGCTCAATATGCATCCCAACATTCCATCGGCCTGTCTTTTCTGGGCGAATATGATCTTGATCCACAAACATCAGGTGTAAGCGTAGTCTCGTCTGGCGGAGTGCGTTATCTGCGCGCGTATGGGTTGACCGATCATCCAAACATTCTCGGAGGTTGTATTGCGTTTTGTTTGATATTGTTAATCGCATCATACCTGTATGGCACGGAGCGCTATGCGTATCGCACAATATCAATGCTGGTGTTATTACCAACCGGCCTGGTGCTCCTTTTGACTTTTTCGCGTTCTGCGTGGACAGCTTTTCTAATGGGTCTCCTTTTTTTCTTCATCATAGCACTTAAGAAAAAAGAAATTCTTTTAAAAATTTTACAAATTATAGCCATTTCACTTCTTCTTCTCTCACCTTTGATTTGGGCAAGTCGCGGGTTGTTTAATACACGATTGGGAATCGCTAGCTCGGATTCGGTACCTACCACCGAGAAGCAATCCATTAGCGAGCGCATTCTGCTATTGAAGTCTGCCAATGAAATATTTGTAAAGCACGCGCTTCTAGGAATTGGGCTGGGTGCTTCCCCCGTAGCCTTGAAGGAAAACTTTCCAGACTTTCCCTACAATTACCAGCCTCCGCATTTCACGCTGCTTACCTCGGCTTTGGAGATTGGAGTTTTTGGCGCCTTGTTTTATTTTATTCTCCAGGTTGCTCCTTTCCTGGTTTTCTTAACTCAATATAAAAAATATCTTGCAAACCCTCAAGCCCTGGCCATCATTGCTTTGTTGCTCTCCATTAATATAGTTGGCCTGTTTGATTACTACACATGGCTCCTTGTTCCCGGGCGCATGTGGCAATGGATGGCATGGGCCTTGTGGTCGGTTGTAATGGAAGAAGGTAATCATGAACTGGCTTGAGATTCTGTTTATCCCTGTAACGCTCTCATATTTTTTGATTCTTTCCGCATTGTTTGTTTACGGAATCAATTTTTTTTATCTCGGCTGGGCTGCATGGAAATTTCGAAAAGACATGCAAATTTCGGATAATAAGCCGCTCGAAGAACTTCCATATGTCACTGTACAGTTGCCGATTTTCAATGAATGGTATGTAGCTCAGCGATTGATTGAAGCAGCTGCCCGGCTGGATTATCCGCGCGAATTGCTCGAAATTCAGGTGCTGGATGATTCAGTGGATGAAACCACAACGCTGATCTCAGAGACCGTATCGCGTCTGCTTGAACAGGGTGTAAACATCGTGCATGTTCACAGAAAAGAAAGAAAGGGCTATAAGGCGGGCGCGCTTTCGGAAGGTCTTGATCAGGCGAAGGGAAAATTTGTCGCCATCTTTGATGCGGATTTTGTTCCTATCCCGAGTTTTTTACTCAAAACGCTGCCTTACTTTGACAACGAGCGCGTTGCTTTTGTTCAGACCCGCTGGGGACATATCAACCGTGAAAGTTCTCTTCTCACGCGTCTTCAAGCCCTGTCCATTGACAGTCATTTTGCTGTTGAACAATTGGCACGTTCTCGGCTTGGGTATTGGTTTAACTTTAACGGCACAGCAGGCATCTGGCGCAAGGAGGCCATTTACGATGCCGGCGGATGGCAGGCGCAAACGCTCACAGAAGACCTTGACCTCTCCTATCGCGCTTTTATACACGGATGGGAGGCACGCTTTGCGCCTGAAATAGAAGTCGTTGCGGAATTGCCGGTAAGTTTTACAGCGTATCGCCGGCAGCAGCACCGTTGGGCGCAGGGCAGTATCGAATGCGCGATTCGATACGTGCCGCAAATATCGAATTTAAATATCTCCAACAGTAAAAAAATGGCGGCCGTTCTGCACCTCACAGGATATTGCGTTCACCTTTTAATGATATCCCTTTCATTGATCTATCCAATTATCGTGATCATTTCCCTTCAATACCCCGGCTTGGGTAGCCTGTTTGGAATAGCCATATTATTTAATATAACTGCCCTGGCTCCCACGACTTATTTTGCCATCGCCCAATATTCCCTTGGACGACGCTGGTTTTTCAGTTTGCCCATGATTATTTTTATGAGTATTTTAGGTGCGGGTATGATGGTAAATACGCTACGCGCCGCCTTGCAAATATTCACGTCCAAGCAGTCTACCTTTGAGCGCACACCTAAATATGGAGTTACCCCGTCCCAAAAAAATTGGGATACCCAACGTTACCGCGTAAGCATTGACTATATTGTTATTTTTGAAATTCTATTTGCATTGTTTAATATCTGGACGATGAAAATTTCATGGCAGCAGCACAGCTGGCTCATCATGATTTATTCAGGCGTTTATGCTGCGGGACTTCTCTTTACGTCCGGCTTTACAATCATTCAGGCTTTTCAAAAACAATCTTTTACTAATTCTGAAAATTAAGATGCAAACGCTAATTCACCATATCAAGAATGAACTTGAAGATGCCATTTTGTGTACGCTTGCCTACTCGGATATATTTGATTACCCATTAACGTTGGATGAGCTGCATCGTCTTCTTGCCATACCCGCTGAAAGAGCGGATGTGGAGCAACGCGCTGCCAGGATGAAAAGCGTCTCTTCCAAAGACGGATATTATTATCTCGCGGGTCGTGGCGCGATTGTCGAACTCCGCAAGAAGCGCGAAACTGCTTCGCGAAAGATGTTTGAACGCGCCGTGACTTATGGACGAATTCTCGGTGCGCTGCCTTTCATCCGCATGGTCGCGTTGACCGGTTCTCTGGCCGTAAGAAATTGCGACAAAGACGCGGATTATGATTACATGATATCTGCCAAATCAGGCCGGTTATGGCTGGCGCGTGCATTTGCTTTGCTATTAAATCGATTCTCAAATTTGTTTGGCGAAACATTATGCCCCAATTTAATTGTCTCTGAAAACGAACTGGTCTGGAAATCGAAAAACCTATACTCCGCACGGGAATTCTGTCAAATGAAGTTGATCGCAGGCACGGCTGTATATGCGGAGTTGCGAGACTCCAATCGCTGGGTTGAATCTTATTTTCCAAATTGGAGTGATGAAATAAATTTAATGGATCATGAGAAGCAAATCAAAATTTCCGCGCTTATTAAAAAAATTATCGAATTCGTTTTGGATAATAGATTTGGCGATTATATTGAAGCATGGGAAATGAATCGCAAAATTGCCCGATTTCAAAACCAAAGCGGATTCGGAGTTGAGACCCGCTTCAGTGCGGATATTTGTCAGGGAAATTTTAATCACCACGGCACGATGACCATGAATAAACTCCATGAAAAACTGCAAACTCTGCATGTAGATTGTCCTGAGATTTTATGATTTCCAAAATACTTTTTGGCCAATCCTACTATCTGCGTTTTGATCCCAAGTTGTGGGATGCCATGCAGCCTTACCCGCCATTGGGAACGATGTACGCTGCGAGTTATATCCGCGCGCGTGGATATGATGTGGCGCTGTTCGATGCCATGCTGGCCGACTCAGAACAGGATTGGGAAAAATCACTGGATGAGCATCAGCCGCAATACGCAATAATTTTTGAGGATAATTTTAATTATCTCTCGAAGATGTGTTTGCTCAGAATGCGCGAAGCCGCCTTCACGATGACCGCCATGGCGAAGCAGCGCGGATGTATTGTCATCGTATGCGGCGCGGATGCGACCGATCATTACGCCGAATATTTATCCCATGGCGCGGATTTTGTTTTGCTTGGCGAGGGGGAGGAAACACTCGCGGAATTACTGGATCAACTCGAGGCGGGGAAAGATGCGAGTCAAATCATCGGGTTGGCGACTCGCTCCACGCTGCATCCATCGCGGCGACCGGATATGACTAATCTCGATTTGCTCCCATTCCCCGCCTGGGATTTGATCGACGTTGAGAAGTATAAAAAAATATGGCTCGCACGTCACGGATATTTTTCGATGAACATGGTTACCACACGCGGCTGTCCGTATCACTGCAATTGGTGCGCCAAACCCATTTGGGGTCAGCGTTATAACTCGCGTTCGCCTGAAAATGTGGCGGCCGAAATAAAATGGTTAAAAGAAAAATTTGCGCCCGATCATATTTGGTTCGCCGATGATATTTTAGGATTGAAGCCAAATTGGATTGAAAGATTTGCGGAGTTGCTTCTCGAGCAGGATGTGGTTATTCCCTTCAAGTGTTTGCAGCGCGCGGATCTGATCAATGAGAGAACCGTATCCGCGCTTGCGAAAGCGGGTTGTAAAACAATTTGGCTCGGCGCAGAGTCCGGCTCGCAAAAAATTCTGGACGCGATGGACAAAGGCGATAAGGTCGCAGATATTGTTCGCGCCGCTGACCTGTTGCACAAAAATAAGATTGAAGTCGGTTTCTTCCTGCAGTTTGGTTATCCCGGTGAAACGTGGGAAGATGTGCAAAAGACATTGCAAATGGTACGCGTGTGCGCGCCGGATGATATTGGCATATCGGTTTCCTACCCTTTGCCCGGCACAAAATTCTTCGAGCGTGTAAAAATGGAATTAGGCGAGAAAAAAAATTGGATCGATTCTAACGATCTCGCCATGTTGTATCGCGGCACATTTTCGCAGGAATTTTATCGCGTTCTGCATGGGCGTGTTCACCACGAATTCCGTCTGCGGCGCGCATGGCGTAAAAAAGATATGCGCGGAATGATTCGCACGCCCTACTATTGGCTGGCCATGCTGGCTAGTGAAATAAAATTGAAGAAGATAAGAAGCCAGGGCCATGAATAATTCGCAGCTCCCAGTAATTGCTGAAGCCTTTTCGCGAACGGCTGGGAAGTATGATTCCTTTGCAGACGACCATCCGCATTTGACGCGCATGCGCGGAAAGGTTTATAGCCACATCAGCAGGTTGTTGCCGCAGGGTTCGCGCATCCTTGAATTGAATGCAGGTACGGGCGTGGATGCAGTCGCGCTCGCGCAGCGCGGCTATTACGTCCATGCAACCGATATTGCGCCGGGCATGTTGGAACGTTTGCAGGATAAAGTAAGCGGGTTGGGTTTGGAAAGCCGGATTACTTTTCAGCAATGCTCATTCACAGACTTAAGCAATGTGCAGGGCGCGCCGTATGACGCGGTCTTTTCGGATTTGGGCGGTTTGAATTGCATTCCGGATCTGACGCCTGTTATCAAAGATTTGCCGCAAATATTGAAGCCCGGCGGGCTTGTCGTTTGGGTGTTGATGCCGCCTGTTTGTCTTTGGGAACTGGCTGAAATTTTCCGCGGAAATTTTCGGCTTGCATTTCGACGTCTTTCCAAAAACGGCGTTCGTTCACATCTTGAAGGCTTATATTTCAACGTCTATTATTTCACGCCGCGCAAAGTGATCGAATGGTTTGGTGTCAATGATTATTCGCTCCTCGCGTTGGAGGGACTCTCTGTCATTACGCCAACCGCCGAAAGCAAAAATCTTGCGAAGCAGCATCCGCGTTTTTATCGCGCCCTGGCCTGGCTCGATGACCGCTTATCCGGCTCGCGTTTTTGGCGTGAATGGGGTGACTTCTATATTCTGTCGCTTCGTTATAGGGGCGCATCGGAAGAATGAAGATTACAAAAGACAGCTTGTGGTTATTAACTGCGCGGATCGGCACACAAGGAATGGCTGCTTTGTTTACCATCCTCCTCGCGCGCCGATTGGGGAGCGCAAAATTTGGCGAATACGCAGTCATCGCTGCGATCATTTTTATTGGAAATATGCTCACCACGTTTGGCACGGATATGTCTTTGATTCGCGAGATTGCCGCGCATGGTGAATTAACGCGGCTTTCGTCTGCGCTTGCCATTCAAATAATTTTGTCTTTTTTCTTCATCGCGTTGACATGGTTTATTGCGCCGGTCTTGATGAGCGGAACTCTTGATGGAATTCGCGGACTGCGAATTTATGCCTTTGTATTGATTCCACTGGCGTTCTTTACTGTTTTTACAAGCGTCCTGCGCGGCAAACAATTTGCGGATGCGTATGCCTGGCTTAATTTGACCGGCTCCTCTTTACAGTTAATTTTTGTTTTTATTTTTATTCACCCCGGCGCGAGCGTTGAGGAGCTGTTTATTTTTCTTTTATTAGCTCAATCAATACTTGCGTTGATCGGCGCGGCGATCTGCCATTTGAAGATGCCGGGGTTTTGGCGTAACTGGCGTTTTGATTTAAATGATATGGTTGATCTCTTAAAGGTGAGCTCTCCGCTTGCAGTGTTGACTTTGGTCATGATGATTTATCAGAAAATAAGTATTATGATTATTTCACTGATGAGCGGCGCGGCGATGGCTGGTTTTTTCTCCGTGGCGCAGCGGACTCTCGAAGCCGCGAAGACGGGACATGTTGCCATCTTTACCGCGCTGTATCCTGCCATGGCGCAAAATAAGGATGGCGATTTTCGTCAAACGTGGATTTTCCTGATGACTGGCGCGGCCGTTGGTTCGACGGTATTGTCGGCGCTGGCAATGCCCGTGACGAGGATTCTATTTGGGGTCGAATATGAAGCGTCTATTCCTGCATTGCAAATCCTCGCGTGGATGTTGATCCCGTATACGGCAAGTACGTTTCTGACGCTAAAGTTTGTCGCAGCGAATCGTGAAGCGCCGGTTTTGCGTGCCTCGATGATTAGTTTGGTTGTTTTGATCTTTCTCAGCCTGTTATGGATTCCGCGCATGGGGTTGGCCGGCGCAAGCCTTTCAGCACTTTCGGCGGAATCAATTCAAGCGGCATTGTTATTTTTTCAATGGAGGGTGACGTGAACTTTCCAAATTATCCCGATAAACAAAATTTGAAAGCCTTGTTGCGCGCCGAAGATATTGTTGGCTATCGCAAACATCTTGGGCGTATGCCGAAGTTTCAAAAATTGGACGGCGTTTTATTTTGCCTTGAGCGTGGTCTGCCGCGGCGCATGCGCTGGCGAATCCCTGTGCGCCGGATTGGCGGCATGAATGCGGATATAGATGAAGTGAAGCGAAATGGAGTTGTGGTCTTAACCGGTTTTGGCGGCGGCGCTCCCATCCTTGCCGAGCTGGCTGAAGAATTGGTTGTCATGGGTGCGCGCCGCATGGTGATCATGACCTGGGGCGGTATTTTGCAGCCTGATATCAAGGCCGGGGATATTGTTGTCTGCAATCGCGCTATTCGCGATGATGGCACATCTCATCATTATTTGCCGCACGAAAAATATATTGATGGCAATCAAGGCTTTGCGAATCAATTGGCCGACTCGCTTCGTGCGCGCGGCGCTGCCTGTACAATCGGCTCAACGTGGACGACTGATGCGCCGTATCGTGAGACACTTGAAGAGATAAAACAATATCAGTCGGAAGGTGTAAAAGTGGTGGAAATGGAATCCGCGGGACTTTTTACCATTGGCAAAGTTCGCAATATTCCAACCGCTTCGATCGTCATTGGCATGGATAGTCTGGCTGATTACAAGTGGCGCGTCCCTGATCGTTTGGATGATATTATGCGCTCACTTGAAACTGTGTACGCAGCCTGTGTTGATGTGCTGGGCTCAAAATGAATTCTTTTATTTGTCCGCGCTGTAAAACAAAACTGAATATACTATCTGATGAGGCGCGCTGCCCACAGGATGGTTTGCTCTTTCGATGTGTGGATGGCATTTGGAGATTTCTTCTGCCGGAGCGCGAATCTCATTACGCCCGCTTTATCGCGGACTACGAATCGATTCGGCGCTTCGAGAAGCGCGGCTCCCCGGATGTGAATTATTATCGCGCGTTGCCATTCAAAGACCTAAGCAGAAATTTCACCGCTGATTGGAAAATCCGCGCTGTCAGTTATAAATCGCTGAAATCATTGTTGTCCACACCTCAAAATATCCTTGATATGGGCACAGGCAATGGCTGGCTCTCCAATCGATTATCTGCGCTTGGGCATCACTTGTTCGCCGTTGATTTATTGATCAATCCGGAGGATGGGCTTGGCGCGTGGAAAAATTACGAAAATTCGTTTACGCCAATTCAAGCAGAATTTATATGCCTGCCCATTCCAGACCAAACGGTTTCAACAGTAATTTATAACGCTTCATTTCACTATTCCGAAAATTACGAGCAAACGCTCACTGAAGCGTTGCGTGTGCTTTCTCCTGGCGGGCAGATCATCGTAATGGACTCGCCTGTTTATCACAGCGCCGAGTCTGGTGCGCAAATGGTTACAGAAAGAAAAACGAATTTTCTCTTACGCTATGGTTTTGCATCTGATTCGATCCAAAGTGAAAATTACTTCACCTATAAACGGATGAAGGAACTTGGCGAAAAATTAGGCATACGTTGGAAACATATCCGCCCGTATTATGGAATCAAATGGATGCTCCGTCCGTGGATTGCATATCTGCGCGGCAGCCGCGAACCTGCTGAGTTTGGTTTATGGGTGGGCAATCCAAAACCTGAGTCTTGATCAGTCGGACGTATTATTTCCTCGCCTCACATTTCTTGCCGTCGCCATTCCACACACAGGCAATGGAATTTTGCTCGCAGGTCGCCTTTTTTTTGTAGACACTGCAATCCACCAGACAACTGATCGTTTTGAGTTTGAGCACTGTGCAGTTCTGCACAAGCTGCTGGAATCCCTGCATACAGCACCCTTGCCGATTGTTGTAGTTATATTCCGGCGGACATTGCGTGGTGCTTGCTTGAACTGTTGGGACAACACAACTCGGATCGCACACGCTAACTTCAAATTGCGATGCCATCAGACCGGTGCACGTCACGATTTGTTTGTTATCTTTTATACCGTCATTTGAGCAGGTAAAATCCTTGGTAAGCACATCATAAGTTAAGCCCTTATTGATGAAGATCAGGTTATACGGCCTTTTCTTTGCGCAAAAAGTGCCGCCTTCTTCGATGACCGGAATCTGACATTGGACAGGTGGCACACTGGTCAGTTCGCAGAGTGGCGCTAGATCTTGCGTTGCAGAGGCGGTCGGGATAATCTCGCCGGGCGTGCTTACAGGCGTTGAGGTTTCTGTGGAACTCACAGCCGCTGTTGGTGTCTCTGTATTATTCTTTGGCGCTGAACTGGGTAAATTACAGGACGCTGTAATTTCTATCAACAAGAAGAAGAGGATTGGAAAGATGATGGGTTTTAGAGTTTTATTCATGTCTGGGTCTCCTTGATAATCGTTGATAAAATCATTTGCTGGACACTTTAGATTATACAGGTTTCAAATCCGGATTTCTACTTGATAGAAAATACTGTGTGCACGCAAAACATGTCAGGCCGGGGTTGCTCCCTGCGCCGTCCCCGGCGCAGGGTTTCCTCGCAAAACGCCGCCGAGGACGGCGGCTGGAAGCATAGGTTAATGACAACCTTTGCGTGCACACAAAATACTCGTGCGCAACTTGTTACTGCTTTCATCGTATACATTCAAAGACTTTGCTTTTCATCTGAAAAGTAATACACTATTATCGAAATCACTTTTAAAGGAGATCATACAATTATGAACAAACAAGGTCGTTCCCAACTTGCGCTTGGCGTTATTCTAATCCTTCTCGGCGCGTGGTTCCTGCTCGATAAGACCAATCCGCAGTTCCATTCTCTTTTTGCAAAATATGCTGCATGGCCTCTCAATATGTTCCTGATCGGCGGCGCGATTCTTATCATCGGTTTGGTGACAGGCCAGCCTGGTATGGCGGTGCCTGCTGCGATCGTTGCCGGACTTGGCGGAATTTTTTACTATCAGAAAATAACTGAGACTTCTGATTCCTGGTCATATATGTGGACGCTCATCCCCGGTTTCGTCGGCGTGGGGACTGTTGTTGCAGGCCTGCTTGGCGATAACACCGCGCGCAATCTCAAACACGGACTGAATCTAATGGTCATTAGCGCCGTGCTTTTTCTCGTCTTCTCATCGTTCTTCGGCGGCTGGGCATTGCTTGGCAGTTACGGCCCTTCCATTTTGTTGATCCTGCTCGGCTTGTGGGTGCTGGGCAACGGCATCTACCGCTCGTATCGCAACAAGGAGGAATAATATGAAACGCAACCAATTGGTTTGGGGCGTGATCCTGATCCTGCTTGGCGGTCTTATGCTTGCCAATGCAATGGGAATTAAACTTCCCAACGGCACAGCGCTGACGGAACTCTTCTGGCCCGTGCTGCTCATCCTCGGCGGCGCTTGGGTTTTGATCGGCGTATTCTTTCGCGGTAAAGTTGAAATGCAAAACGCATCCATTGAATTGCAGGGCGCAACTTCTGCAAGCGTTAAAATTAATCATGGCGCAGGTGAGTTGAAGATTCACAGTGGCGCAAGCGGAAATGAATTCATGCGCGGCTCTTTCATGGGCGGCTTGGATCATAAATCCACTCGTAACGCTGATCAACTTGAGGTGAAGATGAGGCCCGCGAAGGACGTGATGGATTTCCCGTTCTTCGGGCCGCGCACCCAACTCGATTGGGATGTCGCTTTGAATGCCGATATTCCCATCGCCTTGAATTTAAATCTCGGCGCAAATAAATCCACGCTGGATTTACGCGATATCAAACTGACGAATTTTGACCTCGACACCGGTGCGAGTGAAACCACGTTGACTCTGCCCGCGCAAGGACGCTTCACAGCCGACCTCGATTTGGGCGCCGCGTCGCTGACAGTGATCGTCCCCGAAGGACTCTCCGCCCGTATCCGCGCGACACTTGGCGCTGCCGACCTTAAGATCGACCAGTCGCGCTTCCCGCGCAACGGCAACTATTATCAATCTCCCGACTTTGACTCTGCTGTGAATGCGGTCGACATGACCATTGACGCAGGCGCGGCTTCGATCAAAATAAGATAAGATTGTGTGAATTTAAAGATATGGATTTTTAAATTCCACGCTTTTTTTGTTAGACAACGCACTTAGCCAAATGTTGAGGAGCAGTATGGGTTGCTATGAACAATAAAAAGAAAATTTCACGTCGGGATTTTTTTAGAATTCTAAAAGAGTTCTTTCTCTCGTTCATTGCAATAGGATCAGTTTTATCTGTGGACGGCTATTTAATCGAACCGAACTGGATTGATGTCAATGAAGTGGATATCAAACTTCCCCATTTGCCAAAAGCATT
This sequence comes from Anaerolineaceae bacterium, assembly GCA_009885525.1. Lineage (GTDB taxonomy): Bacteria > Chloroflexota > Anaerolineae > Anaerolineales > Villigracilaceae > Villigracilis. Next base: position 30,684 of record VFKN01000154.1, read on the forward strand.
TTCGGGTTTTCGAATTTTGCAGATCAGCGATGTTCATATAGGCGGCTGGATGAATAGCAAGCGACTTGCCGAGGTGATGAGGTTAGTGCGTGCGCAGCAGGCGGATTTGATTGTCCTAACCGGTGATTATGTGCTGGGTCTATGGGACAAGACTGTGGATTTGGAAGCGGCGGATTTTATTAAGGAAATATCAAACATAACCAAGGATCATCTGGTTTTAGGTGTTTTGGGAAATCACGATTATTGGACGGATGCCGCGCGTGTCCGCGAGATGCTGGCCGCCTCTGGTGTGATAGAACTTGAGAATGATGTTTATCCGCTTGAAAGAGACGGGCAGCGCTTGTTCATTGCCGGTCTGGATGATATATGGGAAAAGAAGTACGACCTCGACAAGGTGTTGAATAAACTGCCGCAGAACAGCGCCGCGATCCTGCTCGCCCACGAGCCGGATTTTGCAGATACCAGCGCAGCGACCGGGCGCTTTGGGTTGCAATTATCAGGTCATTCACACGGCGGGCAGGTGGCAGTTCCATTTTTTGGTGCGCCCATACTGCCGCATTTAGGCAGAAAATATTATTCCGGTTTGTATAAAATCCGCGAGATGTGGCAATATACCAATCGCGGCGTCGGGATGATCGAGCCGGCAGTGAGGATTAATTGCAGGCCTGAGATAACGGTTTTCACTTTGCTTTCGTAAAAGCAGAACAAAATAATTTTGTCACCTCTTGCCCAATCGCTCCGACCTGTGTATAATTTATTTAATCAAAAGCAATGATGAGAACGAGTAAATTTGCAGAGACGTCAGCGAGTTCGTGATTTGGTGTGAGGCGAACCTTCCAGGCAAATTGAAAATCATCTCGGAGCCGCGAGCGGAAATCAGTGGCCAGTTATCAGTAAACAGTGGTCAGTGAAAGTAAGCGAGCCGAAATTGTTCTTCGTTAGCGGAACAGGATGATGTTCGTCGTCCAAATGAGTGCCTATCCCTGTGATAGGAATCAGAGTGGTACCGCGTGAGCCTGGCTCTCGTCTCTGTATGAGATGAGAGTTTTATTTTTTAAATGGGTTGAAAGTTAGAAGGTTGAAAGTTTAAGGTTAAAACCTGCAACCTTAAACCTGTAACTCGTAACCCGCCGGAGGCACAAATGTTCAAATCAGTATCATCCAAACTCGAAGTGGTTTCAATGGAAGAGAACGTCCTCAAGATGTGGAAGAAGCAGGACATCTTCAAGAAAACCATCGAGCAGCGCAAAGACAAACCCGAATATGTCTTCTATGAAGGACCACCCACTGCTAATGGGCGCCCGGGCGTGCATCATGTTCTTGCGCGTGCGTTCAAGGATATGTTCCCGCGCTATAAGATCATGCGCGGATATCACGTCTCGCGCCGCGGCGGCTGGGATACTCACGGTTTGCCGGTTGAGATTGAGGTTGAGAAACAACTCGGCTTCAATAACAAACAGCAGATCGAAGAATATGGCGTGGATAAATTCAACGAGCTGTGCAGAAATTCGGTATTCACTTACATCCAAGAGTGGGAAAAACTCACAGACCGCATCGCCTTTTGGGTTGATCTCGAAACCGCGTATGTGACCTACGAAAATGACTACATCGAATCCGTTTGGTGGATTCTGAAAAACTTCTGGGAAAAGGATCTGCTTTTCAAGGGCTATAAAGTTGTCCCGTATTGCCCGAGATGCGGCACGCCGCTTTCCGACCACGAAGTTGCGCTTGGTTACGAAGATGCTACCGACCCTTCGGTCTTTGTCCGCTTGCCGCTCGTCGATAAACCCGATACCTCGTTGTTGGTGTGGACGACGACCCCGTGGACTCTGCCTTCCAATGTCGCCGTCGCTGCGCACCCTGATGTGGATTACGTCACCATCGAACGCGACAACGACGGCACAAAAGAGAAACTCATCCTCGCGAAGAATCTGGTTGAAAAAGTTTTCAAGGATGAAGAAGTTAAAGTGCTTGAAACTTATAAGGGTAAAAAATTAAAGGGCGTGAAATATCAGCCGCTTTATACTTTTATGCCCGTGGATAAACCCGCATATTACGTCCTGCTTGCAGATTATGTCACCACCGAAGATGGTTCTGGTCTCGTACATCAAGCCCCCGCGTTTGGCGCGGAAGATATGGAGACTGGCAAAAAACATGACCTGCCAATCCTGCTCACCGTGCAGCCTGATGGAACTTTCATCCCCGAGATCACTCCGTGGAGAGGAATTTTCGTTAAAGATGCCGACCCGCTTATCATCAAGGATCTTGATGCGCGTGGTTTATTATTCCGCGCGGGGACGCTCGTACATACGTATCCATTCTGTTGGCGCTGTCACACGCCGCTTTTATATTATGCACGCGATTCCTGGTACATCCGCACCAGCGCAAAGAAAGACCGCCTCGTGGATTTGAACAAGACAATCAACTGGGTTCCCAATCACATCAAAGCGGGGCGCTTCGGCAACTGGTTGGAAAATAATATTGACTGGTCGCTCAGCCGCGAGCGTTATTGGGGCACGCCGCTTCCCGTTTGGGAATGTGAAAATCAGGAATGTAAACATCGCGAGTGCGTTGGTTCTGTCGCGGAACTTTCTGAAAAAGTTGGCAAGGATTTAACTGAGCTTGATCTGCATCGCCCGCATGTGGATAATGTTTTTTGGACATGCTCCGATTGCGGCGGTAGAATGGCGCGCGTCAAAGACTTGATTGATGTGTGGTTCGACTCTGGTTCAATGCCTTACGCGCAGTGGCATTACCCGTTTGAGAATCAGGAAAAATTCAAACAGCAATTCCCCGCCGATTACATCTGCGAAGCGGTGGATCAAACGCGTGGTTGGTTCTATTCGCTGCACGCCATCAGCACTTTGCTTAATGATGATGTGTCCTTCAAGAATGTCATCTGCCTCGGTCATATCCAGGATGTGGATGGGCGCAAGATGTCCAAGTCGTTGGGCAATATCGTCCAGCCGTGGGATGTGTTGAACGTCCACGGCGCAGATGCGCTGCGCTGGTATCTCTACACCGCCACGCCGCCCGGGCAGGAACGCCGCTTCTCTTCCGATTTGGTTGGCGATGTGATCCGCAGTTTTACATTGACGCTATGGAACGTTTACTCGTTCTTCATCACATACGCCAACCTCGATAAGCCGCAAGCGTTGACGGTTAACGTCGCGACCAATGAATTGGATCGCTGGCTGCTCTCCGAGTTGAACGTGCTCGTCCGCGATGTAACCAACGCCTACGAAGTTTATGATGTCACCAACGCGACTCGTCCCGTTGAAAAATTTGTGGAGTCGCTTTCCACTTGGTATGTGCGCCGTTCGCGCCGCCGCTTCTGGAAGAATGACTCAGGCGCGGATAAACAAGCCGCGTACTCGACTCTCTACACCGCTCTGGTCACCGTCGCCAAGTTGATCGCGCCCGCCATGCCTTTCCTCGCGGAAGAGTTGTATCAAAACCTTGTCCGCTCGGTGGATGAGACCGCGCCCGAATCGGTTCATCTCGCCGAATGGCCCGCAGTCATGGAAGAGTTCATCGACGAGTCCTTGAACCGCGATATGAACCTCGTGATGAAACTTGTCTCACTCGGTCACTCCGCGCGCCAGAAAGCGAATCGCAAAGTGCGTCAGCCGCTGGCCGCCGCCGCCTTCTCGGTTGGGACTGCCACCGAGCGCAAAGCGTTGATGAATAACATCGACACCATCGCAGATGAATTGAACGTCAAGGAAGTGCGCCTGCTGGATTCCGCCACCGAGGCTGTTTCGCATACGGTCAAACCTTTCTCGAAACAACTCGGACAGAAATATGGCAATAAGTTCCCTGCCATTCAAAAAGCGATCTTCGCCATGAACGCTGAAGAAGTCGCGGCTACTTTCTTTGCCGGTAAAACACTTGAAGTTAACGCTGGCGGCGAAATTTTCCAGATCATCTCTGAAGAAGTGGAAGTGAAAGCGCAAGCCAAGGCAGGTTTTGCGGTCGCAGAAGATGGCGCGTATGTCGCTGCACTTGTCACCGACTTAACGCCCGAACTCATCGCCGAAGGTCTCGCCCGCGAATTTATCCGCCGCGCGCAGGATTTACGCAAAACCGCCGACCTCGATGTGGTGGATCGCATTGAGTTATATGTCGAAGCCACTCCGATCTTGAAGTCTGCGATTGAGACACATGCGGATTACATCAAAGCGGAGACGCTGGCGACAAAGTTGACATTTGAAATGCCGCCCGCGAACGCATCCGTGGTTGAAGATGAGTTTGAAGGGGAGAAGGTCAAGGTTGGGTTGGTGAAGGCGGAGAAGTGAGTGGAGAATAGAGAATAGAGAATAGTAAGACCTCGGAGATGGTGAATCTTCGAGGTCTTTTTGTTTGTTAGTAACTGCTCACACAGCAAAATCTGATTGAAGCAAGAAAGGCAAAACAGGCGAGCCCATCAACTGCACCAATTTTTGAAAGGCGCTTTCGCCATTGCGTTTTGCAGTGT
>VFKN01000201.1 GCA_009885525.1 Anaerolineaceae bacterium
AGTATCAGTAGATCACGAAAACGTAGTAACGACTTCAGTCGTTCGGCTAAAAAGCGACTAAAGTCGCAACTACGAAGTCTTTTCGTGAAGTACTGATTATTAATATATTCGGTGGATGTTATGTCAGAAAAAAAAGTAGAAACTCAAAGATTGCCTTATCGCTTGCGCGAGCAGTTCCTCACTACGACGGAGCGCGCGCTTTTTCATGCTTTGGTGGAGTTAATGGGAAACCGTTATTTGATCTGCCCAAAAGTGTCGTTGAATGAATTGTTTTATATTGTCCGCCCGAATGAGAATGTGCATTTTTTTAATAAGTTCTTTAGAAAGTATGTTGATTTTTTGCTGTGCGACCCGCGAACATTTTTGCCTGCTTTTGGGATCGAGATTGTGCGTCTGACCTCAAAAGGCGAAATCCGCGACAGTGATAAATTCATGGATGAGTTATTTTTAGATGCCGGCCTGCCTTTGGTGCATGTGCCATCCAGTCAACAATACGACGCGTCGGATTTGGTGACGCTATTGCAGATCTCGGTGGCCAAGATCGGTGATACAACCCCCCTGCGATTAGCCAGCGATTCGGATACCGTGCCAAATTGTCCGGTCTGCGGCAAGATGATGGTTTTACGTATTCATCGCGACAGTACATATTCTGGCAAGGAGTATTATGGCTGTATGGATAGCCCGCGCTGTATAGGCATGGTTGCGATTGATTAGTCCCACATCAATTTAAATTGCTTAAATAAAAAACGCCCCCTTGCGGTGAATGTGTAGGAGGCGTTTTTTATTGCGAAAGATTACCGGATCAAACTCTGTAATGCATTTATCAAATTGTGAATTCTCTAAAAATGCCTGGCCAGCTCGGATGCGTATTCTTTTCCGACAGAATTTCTATTTTCATCAAGCCAGGTTTTCAGGCTGGTCTTGCAGCGCGGAGGTTCTTTGGAGATAAGTAAATCCGCCATTAAGCCATCCACTTCTTCGGGGGTAAGGATGACATCGTTTACAAAGAGACTCATTGTTTGCGCGGCCAACAATGCAAGGCGCGGCGGAAAGGCGATCAGCGAACGCTGTCTGTTGATGGTTTGTCCGATCAATGTCACCATTTGCTTGAAGGTAAATTCGTCGGGGCCAACTGCGTCCCAGATGTAATTTTCTTTTTGATATGCGGCATTTGCGGCAAGTTCCGCGAGGTCATCCACATAAACAGGGGATAGCTTGTAGGAACCATCACCGGGCATGCCGAAGATCGGCAGGTGTCTTAACAGCCATGCGATATTGTTGATGAGAATATCCTCTTTTCCAAATAGTACAGTGGGGCGCAGGATGGCATAGCTCATGCCCGAATCAATCACTGCTTTTTCGTTTGCGGCTTTACCCCAAAAATAAGGTAAATGTGAGTTAGATGAAGGATTTGTGATGCTGATATGCACAATCCGCTTTACGCCCGCTTTTGCGGCGGCATCCACTAATATCTTTGTATTCTCAACTGCTTTTGGCTGGGTATTGTTTCCTTTGTCAAACCGAATCCAGTAAGTGTTGATTAGCACATCCGCGCCGCGCAGGTTTTCGATCAATTCGTTTTCGTTCGCGAAATTCAATGGGACGGCTTTTACCTTCCCGTTGAATGGATCCGGGCGGTTCGGGTGATTGGTCAGTGTAAAGACTTCCGCGCCGCGTTCGAGCAAACGTTTTGTAATATATTTCCCTGAATAACTAAATGCGCCTGTCACTGCGATTTTCATTTTAATGCTCCTTTTTTATTTAAGTATGGATAAAATATTTTTAATATTGCCCAGCCCGAGACTTTCCAGTTTAATCACTGCTTTTGTCAGGCTGTCTATGGCATCGAAAAATTCCTGTAATGCCTTCACGCGCTTGTAAATGAATTGCAATTCTGCTTTGTCGCCGGTGACTTCACCCGCTTCCAATTTGGCAAGCGTCTCGCTTACCGAGCGGATGGCGCGGTCAAACTCGCTGTTTTGTCTTTCCTTGAGGAGCGAGCGGATGGATTTGTAGAAATCACTTTCGGCTTCGTAATAATCCTTGCGGTCGGCAATTTTGGAAGAGCGATGCACCAATCCCATGCGCGCCAGTGTGCGCACTTCGGTGCTGATCGCGCCTTTGGTCAATCCCGTTTCCTGTACGATCTCATCCAATGAAAGCGGAACGGGGGAGAGATAAAGCACCGCGAAGATCGCGCCCATGCCTTTAGGTAATCCCCAGAAGCGGCTGATCTGGCTAAGCCCCTCGGTAAAATCCTGTTTGAGTTGAGTAAGTTTTATCGCCATTGCTTGTCCTTTACTACGTTTAGTATTTACTAAACGTAGTATATGTTAAACTCATTTGCTTGTCAAGCACAAAAAAGCCGCCAGTTTTGGCGGCTTTTTTGCATGCGGCATTAATCCCGCATTATCTCAATACGGAATGGGATTAGTGAACAGCCTGTATAACTCAACCCCGCTTTTCTCTTGTGCTTGATCAATATATATTTGGATGGGGATGCGCATGCTGGCCCATTCCGTTTCGCTTTTCTCAAAGCGGAATTCCACGAAACCGTAGTTGCCGCTTACTTCTTCGCGTGGAATCTTCACGACGATTTGCATGACCTGCGCCATCCAATCGCCGAACGCTTTTTCATCTGTCAAATCTTTCACTGGCAGATGCACATAGAAATCCGTTTCCATCACGGAAAAATCCGCATGTCCATCGGCATAGGTGCAGTCTTCACCATACAGACTTGCGCGTATATTCGCATCTGGGTTAAGGCTGCTTGCAAGCGCGCTTAATTTTTGGGTCAGGTCGGGCGCATCATGATATGCCCATGTATAAGCGCAGCCCTCGTAAGTGGACGTACTTGTAACAGTAGACACAGGCTCGTTTCTGCTTTGCCCCACAACAATCCCGGTTGCTACGGTCAAGATGAGAGCGATCGCCCAATTTTTTTTATTTTTCATAGTTTATGAATCCTGCTTTTATTTTACCTTTTAATTTTGATAACTACGATTTCACTACTGTACATTTCCCTTGTAAAAACCCTAAAGGTCTTTTTTGTTAATTGGAAATTTACGAAGGGCAAGCAGACCTTTAGGGTTTGCTTGTATGGTAGAGAAACTACGATTTTTATGTATGGATGTAGGGATGTTCATCACTTGGCGAATCGACGGCTCTCGTATATAAAAGGTTGTATGAAACTTTTATACGCTCCTATAAATACCCGGGTTAAATTTTTCTCAGTTGAAAATGCCCCAGCATTGACTGCCAAATTAAATCAATATGGTTTGTATCGAGGCGATTCTCTGAGCGTTGTGCGTATGGCGCCGCTGGGAGGTCCGCTGTTGGTTCAGGTCAATGGGCGCGAGATTGCATTGGGGCGCGAGATCGCGGAAAAAATCATCGTGGAGATCGAATGAAGGTCGCGCTCATCGGACTGCCGAATTGCGGGAAGAGCACGCTGTTCAATCAGGTGGCGGGATACAAAGCAGAGACGGGAAATTTTAGCGGCACGACGGTCAAGTTTACAGAAAGCCGCGTACGCGTAGCGGGCAAAGTAATCGATCTGGTGGATTTGCCCGGCGCGTATACGCTCCAAAGTGGAAGTCCCGCCGAACTGGAAGCCTCGCGCTATTTGGATTCGCAGGATGTGGATGTGATCATCAACGTAGCGGATGCCACGCAGCTGGCTTCCGCGCTTTCTCTGACCTTCGAGTTGATCAGCTTTCAAAAACCATTGATCCTCGCCCTGAATATGGTGGACGAAGCTGCTCGCATGGGCTTACACATCGATGGTGAAGGACTCGCGCGTGAACTGGGGATTCCCGTTCTCCCGTTAGTGGCGAGCAAGGGACGCGGTGTGAAAGGATTATTCATTATGGCTTTGGAGGAGGGGAAGAAAGATGAAAGAGAAGAGAAAGGTCAAAATCAAGAATGGAATGCGGAAGAAGGACACAGGCAAGCCATTGAGTTAACGAAAAAATTTGTGACGCAGGGTGAAAGATTTTCCTCGTGGCGTGACCGGCTGGATGATGTTTTGCTTCATCCAGTTTGGGGATATGCCATTTTGTTGTCTATCCTGTTTTTATTTTTTCAAGCAGTTTATGGCATTGGCAAATTGACCGAGCCGCCTTTGCTCGCATTTTTTGATGCCGTTACAAAGGGTGTGCTTGCGCCGTTTACGCAAGGTTCGCTCGTTGCTGAGTTGATCCTCGGAATCCTGCAAGGCATTGCGGCGGGCATTGCTATTGTCCTTCCATACTTGCTGCCATTTTTATTAGGGCTGGGACTCCTTGAGGATATTGGTTATCTGCCGCGTATCGCTTTCCTGATGGATGCGCTCATGCACCGCATTGGGCTGCATGGCAAAGCAATCGTTCCCTTTATCCTCGGATATGGATGTAATGTGCCAGCGGTCATGTCCACGCGCACGCTGGAAGAACCACGTGATCGTTATATCGCCGCAGCGCTTGCCACCCTGGTTCCATGCGCAGCGCGGCTGGCGGTAGTGTTTGGTCTGGTCGCGTTTTATCTCGGCTCGGTTGCCGCGCTTGGATTGTATTTATTAAATATTTTCGTCATTGCATTAACGGGACGCATCCTCTCCAACCTGCTGCCTGATGTAACGCCCGGCTTGATTCTTGAAATGCCCACCTATCGCGTGCCTACATTAAAGAATGTCTTTAACAAGGCGTGGTTTCGTATGCGCGAATTTGTGGTCGAAGCCTGGCCGATCTTAATTGCAGGCAGCGCGGTTTTGGCATTGCTCAATTATTTTGGATTTGCGTACATCTTCAATTATCTCGTTAGACCGATCACGTGGATGATGGGTCTGCCGGTGGAAGTCGGCGTCCCGCTGATCTTTGGAATTTTGCGCAAGGAACTTTCCCTGGTCATGTTGAGTCAGGCGCTTGGCACAGCTGATTTTTCCGCCGCCATGACTTCAACTCAAATGGTCGTGTACGCGACTTTTGTTATGTTCTATTTGCCCTGCCTTGCCACACTTTCGGTATTGAAACGCGAGCTGGGCACGCGGGCAATGCTTTCGATCTCTGCGTTGACCGTATTGATCGCTTTCCTCGCGGCCATGTTTGTGAGGGGCTTGATGCTGCTTTGATATTTGTTAGCGCGACATTTATGTCGTTGCTGCATAAAGCGACATGAATGTCGCGCCACAATTTTTTTTACTTCAAAATATCTGCGGCAGCGGATGCCATCAGCGCCGCGCCGTTGATCAATGCCTGTTCGTCGAAATCAAATTTGGGGTGATGATGTCCGTAGTCGAGATGTTTTTCCACGTTGTTTGAACCGATAAAGAAATAGCAGCCATCCACTTTGGCTTGTATGTAAGCCATATCTTCTGCGCCCATCGTTAAGTATGGATTGTTGTCGTGATCCAAATCGGGGAAGACACGCCGCGCGGTTTCCTGCACTTTGGCAGTTACGTGATCCGCGTTGATCAACGCAGGCGTAAGGCGTTTGACATTTACTTCTGCCACGCAGCCCATTGCAGAAGCAACGCCGCTGACGATCTCTTCAAAGCGCTTCACTACATTTTCGCGCACACGCGGCTCAAAGGTGCGGATTGTGCCTTCCATAATCACTTCCTGCGGAATGACATTGAAGGCCGTGCCGCCATTGATGATCGTAAAGCTGACCACTGCTGTATCCAGCGGCGCGACATTGCGTGAGACGATGCTCTGCGCCGCCGAGATGATCTGCGCTGCGCAAATTACCGGATCAACTGTCAACTGCGGGATCGCGCCATGCCCGCCTTTGCCGATGATTTTGATTTTGAATTCTTCCGCGCCCGCCATCACCGGTCCTTTGGCAACATGGATCCAGCCGAGCGGCTTTTCATTCCACAAATGCAGCGAGAGAGTCATATCCACTTTGGGCGCAGTGAGCACACCGTCGCGCATCATCATTTCCGCGCCGCCGATTTCTTCGCCATTACTGCCTTCTTCCGAAGGTTGAAAGCAAAATTTGATATTGCCCGCCAGCTCATTTTTATGTTCGTTTAATATTTTTGCGACGGTTAATCCAATCGCCGTGTGACCATCATGCCCGCAGGCGTGCATGACACCGGAATTCTCCGAAGTATATTCCGCGCCGGTATCTTCGATGATGGGCAGCGCGTCCATATCAAAACGCAGCAGGAGTGTGGGACCGGGCTTTGCGCCTTCGAGGAATCCCACCACGCCGGTTTTGCCCACGCCTTTGGTCACTTCGATGCCGAGTGCTTCGAGTTCTTTTGCAACGATTCCACCGGTGCGGATCTCGTGGAATCCCAACTCCGGGTGGCTGTGAAAATCACGCCGCAGCGCCTGGGTATAGGTGAAAAGTTCTTGTGCCTGTTTGAAAAAGTCAGTCATATATTTATAACCTTTATGTTATGTGAACAAAAACCAATGATGCATACTTGATTTACAAACATGCCATCATTGGTTACTTTGCCATAGGTTTCCACTTGCCGGAATCGCGATTCTAAAAATCAAGTAATTCTTCTATCTATTCATTTTTTTCGCAAATTAATAAACTATGCATTTCCAACTGCGGGATCGCCGTCGGTCATTTCAAAGGTGTCATTGGTGACGGTGCCGGTGTAATAATACGGGTTGCCGTTGCCGTCGAAGATCACCACGTCGGTGGGTTTGATGCCGGGGACAGTCACAAAATAGCGCTGATTGATGTGCTCGCCATTTTTCTTGATGGCGAAATTGTTATACCATGTAATAGGCTTGCCGTCGTTCATGGTAGCAGGCAGTGAGTCGATACTTAATTTTACGACTTCATAAACGCCCTCATCCACGATCTCGATCGAGATATCCACTTCCGTGCCCTTTTCCTTCTTGATCTTGAATTTCCGGTTGCTGTTGTTTTCCTTGTCAACCTTGCCTGGCACAACTGTTTTTGTTTGCATAGTACGCTCCTTTTGGGAATAAATTTTGTTGATTATACACTTCGTCATTAATATTTGGCTGTCTAGGTTTTATGGTTCCAGCAATTCCAAATCTGAGGACAAAAGCCCAAAAATAAATGAAGCCAGCCACGGATTTCACCGATCTGCACGGATTTTTTAATCCCAATCTGTGAAAATCCATGTAAATCTGTGGCAAAAGATTTTAGATTTGGAATGGCTGACTTTAGAAATGGGGTGTGGATTAATGCTGATTTTTTAGATTAACTTCCGCGTCTGCCGGCCTATTCACTTTCACCAGCGTCTTTGAGCGTAAATTGAACTGCCTGTTCGATCCCCATTTTTGCGCCTGTCTCCTGCGCCGAGATAAATTCTGCTTCAAGTAATTTATCTTTTGCGGAGGCGAGGGCGCTCGTGTATGGGCGTTCAATTTCGGGTTCCATCTTGAGTCCGATCGACCCGGCGATAGATGAGGCGGCGCTTAATAATTGTACGGCGTGTGCGGGTTTACCTTCCGCCAAATAAACGCCGCCGTATCCAACCAGGTTATAAACAATATAAATTTTGATGTCGCTTTCGTGGGCAACCGTCAAGCCTTCTTGAAAAGATATGCGTGCCGCGCTAATCTGTCCGCGTGTGATGGCTAATAATCCTTGATAGCAGCTAAGCAGCGCCATGGTAACCTTATGATTTATTGCGCGGCTAAGCGCCATGCCTTCCTGATAACAGGCATCGGCTTCTTCCAAACTGCCTTCCTGAAAGGCGGTAATTCCAAGTGAAGCCAGCGCAATGGACATTGTATATTGATCATCCAGTTCGCGTCCTAAGGTGAGTGATTCTGTATAATATTTTCGCGCTTTTTGATAATCGTCATCAAGGTAAAAAATATTTCCCAGGTTGTTTAAAGCGATTGTGGTATGGCGCTTATCGCCGATTTCACGGTAGTAGTTAAGACTTTCGCTAATATGCTTTTGAGCAATTTCGTAGTTGCCTTCGTAGTAATATATGTTTCCCCAGTTTAACAAGACCGCCCCAATGCGGCGCGCATCGTTTAGTTCGCGCCTTATGGCAAGAACAGATTCAAAAAAATGATGGCTTTCCGCATATTTTCCCTGGTCGCTGTATATGCTTGCCAGAAAGAAAAGAGCGTCGCCTTCTTTTTTTCTGTCGCCTATCTGGCGCGCAATATCCAGACCTGCTTGCGAGTTTTGGAGCGCGCTTTCATAGTTGCCCAACCGCCGTTGGATGTTGCTGATTTCGTTGAAGGCGTCACATCTTCCTGCCATGTTATTTGTCTGGTTGGCGAGCTGATATGCTTTTTCAAGCCAATCCAAAGATCTTTGATATTCACGGCATGTGCTTGCGATTTTAATCTGACATTCGATCATTTTTTCTGTGAGACTGTTTTCTTCGGCGATGTCTAAGGCTGCTTTATAATGTTCAAAAGCATCCTCCCGTTTACCGATCATTTGAAAAATTTCACCTGATTTTATGCGCATTTCTATTAATTCATTTAATTTATCCCGTTCCGGGGATAGCGCCAGCGCCTGCCTGTAATATTCCAGCGCAGTTGTGTTCGAGTAAACAGCATACGCCGCTTCTGCTGATCTACGCAAGTATTCACGCTTCTTTGGGAGATTCTTGCTGTGGTTGTAATGAAAGGCGAGCGCGTCCAGTGGGGGATCATCGGGATGGGTTGCTTCCAGATAGCGCGCCAAAACTTCGTGGAGCTGTGTGCGCGTGGCATATGAAAGCGTTTCGTATGCCACTTCTTGCGTGATGATGTGCTTAAAGACGTAAGCCAGTTCAGGGTCGGGGGTATCCAGCGGTGTTAAATCCACTTTGGATAATTCCGCGAGATTTGCTTTTACGATGTTTTCTTCGCCGAGCGATGGGTAATATCCATAAAGCCACGAAAATGGAAATACACGCCCGATGACGCTGGCAACTTTGAGCGTGATCTTTTGCGGTTCGGTCAGTTGGTCGATGCGGCTCAAGATCAGCGTTTGCAGGCTTGTGGGCAGCTCCAGCGTTTCGAAAGCCTGGGTGTCGTATGGATTTAAACCGCGATCATGGATGTAGTTGATGATCTCTTCAATATAAAATGGATTTCCCTGGGCTTTGCTTGTCAATTCATCCACTAGAATTTTGGGCAGCACGCTATTCCGTTCCGGGAAAAGCTGCGCAAGCTTGGCGCGGATCAACTCTTCGGCATCTGAAGCGGTTAGATATTTAATTTCTATTTTTGTAAAATAAGGCAGGTTTTCTACACGCGGCATCTGGTATCGAACCCGGTCGGGAGGACGATATGCCAGCACAAAACATACCGGAATATTTTCACTGATGCGCGTGAGGGTTTCCAGCAGGTCATTTGAAAGCGGATCGATCCAATGCAGGTCTTCCAAAATAATCAGCAAAGGCGTTTCAACGGCTGCGGACTTCAGACATTCTTCGAGCAAAACCTCGAGTGTACTTTTGCGGTCTTTTGGCTCAAGTGTGCGCGTGAAATCATTGTCTGGCAGGGGCAGATCAAGCAGCGAACCCAATAGCGGCAGGGCTTCCACGCGTTCAGGGGCGTGCTCCTCGATCTCACCTTCCAGCAAGCGGATTTGTTTGCGCTGCGGCATTTCGGGGTCAAGGTCAAAGAATGCCTGCCAGATCGGCTGCCAGGCAAGGTAGGGTGTATTTGTGCCTGAGGATTGACAAGCCCCGCCATAACCGGTGAAGCCGCGTTTACGCGCCAGGCGGATGATCTCAGCGACCAGGCGCGACTTGCCCATGCCCGCTTCGGCGGTGATGCCGATCACCTGTCCCTTGCTTTGCATGGCGCTCTCCAGTTTTTCGTCCGCTATCGATAGTTCAGCCTGTCGTCCGATCATGGGCAGGCGATAGGCAGGTTCGGTTAACCGCATGGCGCGTTCGCGGTTTTTGCCCGTCACTGCGAATATGTGTATCGGTTCGGATTTGCCTTTTACCAGAAGCGACGGGCGCGGCTCGACGATAAATTCTTTTGCCGCCATTTTCTGAACGCGGCTTGAGATTAATATTTCCCCTGAAGCGGCTTTGGTCATCAAGCGCGCCGCGAGATTTACATCATCACCCAGCGCGCCGTATGTCTGACGGGATCGGCTGCCGTACGCGCCTGTGCGCATCACACCGCTGCTTAATCCCATTTGGTGAGATTCGAGGAACTCACAGCCTTTAAGAAATTGATTGATCCTGATCGCAGTATGTACGGCGCGCTGCGCATCGTCTTCATGCGCAAGCACAGCCCCAAAACAAATATATAGATAGCTGCCTTTATCCCCTATGGTTAATTGCAATAAAATCCCTTCGTGTTCTGCGGCTATGCCCTGTGAGCGTTGTATGATCGTGTTTAGTTTTTCACCGGCTTGTTCATCGTTATCGTAATCGATGCCCATGAAGCGTATAAATAATGCCACAGCCGGACGCAACTCGGTAAGAAAGAAGCCGTGTCCTTGATTTTCCCTTTCGTATACCGCAGACGGGATCCAGGGTTTAAGTTTATCAAGAAATAGGGGGAGTGGGGTTTTATTCAATGGTGCGGTTGAGACCGGGACGTTTTTTGTTTCGATCACGGCAAAACGTTCGCCGGTCTCTGCCATGCGCCATTCACACATGGGATGTTGCAGGATATTTTCCGTGCTTTCATCCAGCAGAATTTCGCCGGAGTTTGTGAGGTGTTCCCCCGTTGCAAGGCGCGCGATTGTTGCGCCCGCCAGTGTGTCGATGAGTTGAATGTTGGGATCGCCAACTACAATACGGTGTGCCGCGCCCGTTGTCAATGCGATTTTTACAGAAAGTTCGGGGAACGCCTGCATGGCGCTTTGCATGCCTTGCGCAGACGCTTCAGCGCGGGCGGCGGATTCGCCGTCACTTTCGTTGAACCAGCATGTAATGGCATCACCGGCAAAGCCGATGACATTACCACCATAGTATTCAATCTCACTGATCAAAGCCGTGTAGACGGTGTTGATCAGCTGCGTGAGTGTTTCAATGCCGCGCCGCGGACCAAGTTGTTGGGTTAGTTTTTCTGTGAGGGGAGTAAAGCCTGAGATATCTGCAAAGAGAGCCGATCCATTTGTATGGGTCGGCAGCGATGTTCCATTCGCAATCGCCAGCAAGCGATCCTTTGGAAGATAGGAGTTTAGTCTCGGCATGTTTGTTCTCTAACCGTAAACAATCCTTTTAAACTTTTCTTCATAGCGTGGATTTTCTGCGGTGCTGTCTTCGGTGCGGCGGGATTTCATGCGCTCGATTAATTTGTCCGCATCCTGCACCTGTGTTGTATGTTCGAGGATGGCTTGCAGTTTTATGTCCCAGGTTTCGGTCACATCAATACTGGCGTTGGGTTGGCTGGTCAGTGAGCACCAGACTTCCTTTGGCATGTGCGGCTGCAGACCTTCGGTGAGTAGTTCAGGGAAATAGGCAATATTTCCTGCTGCGGGAAAGACCGCATCTATCACGGCTTGTCCGCAGGCGCGGTGATCGGGATGATTGATGCCATATGTTGCGAATAGATTTTGCGGGTCGCAGGTGACGAGGATGTCGGGTGTCTCTGCGCGGATGACGCGCACAATATCGCGGCGCAGCGCCAGATCGGCTACCAGGTAACCATCTTTGTGGTCGAGGAAATGCACCGCGTGCGCGCCGATAATTTTCGCGGCGTTGTTTTGCTCCACGTGGCGCAATCCGCATAATTTTTCCGGCGTCATGTCCGGCGATGTAACAGGATTGAAGCCCTTATCCCCGCAAGTTAAAAGGGCGTAGGTGATCTGATGTCCCGCGCGCGCCCAGCGGGCAAGTGTTGCGCCACAAAAAAATTCCGGGTCATCGGGGTGAGCCAGAATCACCAGAATTTTTTGCGGGGTTTCCCAATGGTCAATTGGATCGGTCATTGTTTTTCCTGGGGGCTTTGCCGCAAGTGCAGCCGCCGCCTTCGTGTCGGTCACAGGGGGCTTGGGCTTTTCGGCGCAGGGCTTCAAGTTCATCCCATGGCTCGATCTCTTCGCGTGAAAATGTGAAATGCTGCGGGCGGTCGGTTCCGCTTTCGATCAAGACCGTTACTTTGTCGCTCATCGGGATGATGTCGATCACTTTGCCTTCGCCTTTGGGCGTGACCACGCGCTTGTTGCGTTTGGGCAGAGTCTTGCGCGCTTCGACATATTGCTCATATTCAAAAATGAGACAGCAGCGCAAGCGTCCGCACATGCCGGTGATCTCGTTGGGTGTCAGTGAGATGCCCTGTTCTTTTGCCATCTTGATCGAGATGGGTGAGAAGTCGGTCAGGAATTTTGAGCAGCAGCGCGTTTCGATGCCGCACGCGCCCATGCCGCCGAGGAATTTGGCAACATCGCGCGGGCCGATCTGGCGCATCTCAATATTTGCGGTCGGATAAATTTGTTGCATATCTTTCTTGAGTGACTTGAGTTCAACTTTTTCTTCGCTCTCGGTGCTGAAGAGGAAGGTCAGGCGTGAGCCGTCATAGTTGTATTCGGCAGTGACAATCTTGACATCTCTCAAACGCAGTTCGGATGCGCGCGCGCGGCAGTTGATCATGGCCTCGGTTTGTTTTGCCTGCCATGATTGCAACAGCAACAGATCGCGCGGAGTCGCGCGCCGCTCGACGGGTTTCCATCCGCCTTCGGGTTGGGGCGGTGCTTCTTCGAGGATCTGCACAACTTCGCCAAGATGCCTGCCGCGGGATGTATCCACAATGACATGTTCGCCTTTTTTCAGGTCGGTAAAGTCTGCGGAATTAAAGTGATAGATTTTGCCTATTTTTGTGAATCGAACACCAATAATGTTAGTTTCCATGGGAGTAATTATACCGTAAGGATGGATGTAATGTTATTGCGAGTGGCAGGAATTTCTCAAACTGTTTGCTCTCTGCGCCGTCCCCGGCGCAGGGTTTCCTCGCAAAACGCCGCCGAGGACGGCGGCTGGAGCATAGGTTAGGATGGATGTAATGTTATTGCGAGTGGCAGGGATTTCTCAAAGTTGAAATCGTTGTAAAGATAAATAGGGTTCTACCGTTATGGGAAAGACCAAAAACACATCCACAGATTTCGCAGATTTTTAAAATCAAATCTGCGAAATCTGTGAAATCTGTGGATGAATCCCGCTTGAAACGGGAGAACCATATTTTGTTATTCCCCGCCTGAACTTCCCCGTTATTTTATGAGTTGAATTTGCGGCATGGTATAGGCGTTGTAATTATCCGCGTCACTGTATTTGATTTTAATAATAGTCTGGCCATCCGAGGCGATTGTGTAGCCGATGATCTGACTGTGCAGGCCGCCCTCAGAGTCATCGTTGTTCATGCGCACTTCTGCGCCGGGCGCGAGGATGGTGCCCTTAAGCGATGAGCCGGGACCCAGATTAATAGTCACCGGGAAGTGAGTGTTCATCGGCACATATAATAACAAGCCCGCCAATTCGCCTCGTTGCGGCGCTCGCAGGTTGACCTGCGCGCCTCCATCAAAGTGAACTCCTCCGCCTTCCACTTGTATCACAACATTTGTGCCTTCGAGAGAATTGCTTCCTTTTACATGAAAGTCAATACCCTCGACGCAATAAACGCCGCCTTGCAGGTAGTGGACACCGTCGGGAGGAAAAACATCTTCGCTCCACGAACCGGCGCTTAATGTTTTTCCATCTTCCGATATTTTAGCGTCATTGGGACAGCCCACTTTGGGCATCATGAAGGGCGGCGGATAGGAGATAGGTGCGCTGTTGGTCTGGACTGGGAATGGGGTAATTAATCGCCCTTTTTGTATATTCGCGCCGCCGACTACTTTAATTTCCCAGCCTGGTTCGACGCGGATACTGCCGTTCCCGTTTGTGATCAGCGCGCAATTAGGATTGTTGGAGTTGATAAATACCCCGCCGCCGGTAATACTGAGAGTCGACTCGCCGTGTACCCAGAATGATCTTTTATCCCGGCAGTCGCTTGTCGGCGCCAGGCTGACCACTGCGTTTCCGTTTAATATTTGGATGAGCTGTGAATTTTTTGAGATTGAAATTGCTTCACTGGCGACGGTAATCTCTTTGAAGCCGATTACGTTCGCGAAATAAGTGGCGACATGTGAGGTGATGAGCACTTGAATATATTGCACATCCTTGCTGTATCTTCCGGTGATCGGCGGGCTGTAGATCTCAATGTGCCTGTTCAGGTCTTCTCTTGTGTAGCCATTGCTTTTAGCCAGTTCATAGGCTTGATTCACCCACTGAGATTGGGGGCCTTTAATACGCGCCAGAGCTGCGCCAAGCGCAACCGTATCCGCGACGTTTTGAGTATTGCGCTTTTCAAGAAAAGCATTGCCGCCGTCTATCGCCAGCGCGAATATGCCGATCATCCCGATGATGGCAAAGACGATCAGGATAATGGCTTGACCACGTTCTGATCCTTTTGAGGTTTTTATTTTTTGTTCCTCTTTTTTGCTGTGGGGTTTGCCCTCATCCCCAACCCTTCCCCCAAAGGGGGAAGGGAGTTAATCCCCTCTCCCTTCGGGAGAGGGCTAGGGTGAGGGCACAAACCCCACAGCAAAAAGAGGAACAAAAAATAAAAAGATCAAAAGGATCAGA
>VFKN01000145.1 GCA_009885525.1 Anaerolineaceae bacterium
GTTCAAAACAAGCTGTGCTGGTACTGGACGACTGATCGTTTATTAACCGTATCAAGCCACAGAGTTTGCGGAGTTCTTTCTCAAGAATATCTGTAGACTCTGTGGCTTGTTTTTTATAAGGAATATTACATGGCAAAAGTAATTCTTATTCTTTCAGATGCGTTACGCTATGACGTGGCAAAAGATAACATGGGCTTTCTCGGCCATCTTGTCGAATCAAAACTTGCCAGTCTTTATAAAATAGTAGGGGAGTTACCGAGCATGTCGCGCCCGATGTATGAAACCGTTCACACGGGCGTCCCATCCAGCGTGCATGGGATTGTGGCGAATTCAATTGTAAGGCGTTCGACCATGCCGAATATTTTTCAAGCGGTGAAAGATACGGGCAAGGTCACGGCGGCTGCGGCGTATTATTGGGTTTCCGAGTTATACAACCGCGCGCCATATAATCGCATTGACGATAAGGAAGTGGACGATACTTCCCTGAACATTCAACACGGACGTTTCTACACTGAAGATGAATATCCAGATGTGGAATTATTCGCAAGCGCGGCTTCGCTGGTGCGGAGATTCTCCCCCGATTATTTATTACTTCACCCGATGGGCATGGATTATCACGGCGAGACCTACGGCTCTGATTCAAAAGAATATCGCAACCATGCCATTCGTCAGGATATGTGGCTGGCTCCGCTGATTCAGGAATGGATGAATCTCGATTACACAATTTTTGTCACGGGCGATCACGGCATCAACAAAGACGGCGCACATGGCGGAACCACATCCGAGCAGCGGGATGTTCCGCTGTTTGTGATTCAACCCGGGGGCGAAGGGCGCGGCGATACGGGGGAGATCATCTCGCAGCTGCGCATCGCTCCATCCGTTTTAAGAATCCTCGATCTCCCCATCCCGGAAACAATGAAACATCTGCCGCTGTAACACACTTGATTCCTTGTCTACTTGTTACCTGCTCAAAAACTGTTATATCCTTATAATGTTCATCCGTCGTGTTGTTGGGATAATGTAGCTATCCGCAAAAACTGTGAGGCAACATATGGAAGAAGATAAAATCACGATCCTTGTCATAGACGATGAGCCAGCCATTCGCTTGGGGCTTGCCGCTACGCTTGGACGAAATGGATATAACGTAATAACCGCTGTGAATGGTGATGATGGTTTTCTTAAAGCGAAACAAATTCTTCCCGCCCTGATTGTTTCGGATGTGATGATGCCCGCGATGAGCGGTTTTGAAATGAAACAGCAGATGAGCGAAGACCCGCAGCTTGCGCACATCCCGTTTATTTTTTTGACGGCGCGCACGTCCAACGAGGATCGCGTGGCGGGCATTCGCAATGGTGCGGACGATTATGTGGCGAAGCCTTTTGTGACTGAAGAGTTGATCGCGCGGATCGAAGCGGTACTGCGCCGTGTGAAGAGAGAGCAGGAACATGGACGCGAACAGGCAAAGCAAGCCGCTCAGGATGAGATGGCAAAACTACGCACGGAAGTTTTGCAGAATTTCAACCATGAGCTGCGCACGCCGTTGGGAAATGTGATGATGTCGCTGGATATGGTCGTCAATCGAAAATTTTCGACACCCGAAGAGCAGAGTGAATTTATTCGCATTGCGCATTCGAGCGCAGACCGGTTGGAATCCTTGATCGCGGATATTATCCTGTTGGCGGATATTGACCAGAACAAACTGAATACCATCCGTCAAACGATTGACCTTGAAAATCATATCTTTACGCCGGTAAAGAAAAGGTTGGCACGCTATGAATCAAAAGGATTGCAGTTTGTTCATGATGTTTCATTAAGCGAAGCGATCAAGGCCCCGCGCCGTGAATTTGTGCAATCGCTGGTGCACTTGTTGGATAATGCTTTCAGGTTTAGTCCTGATAACGGCAAGGTGGAATTAATGGTCAGATCGGGAGAAAATGGCGGGGCAACCATTATCGTTCAAGATGAAGGCAAAGGGATTCCTGTTGAGTTGCGCGACAAAGTATTCGAGCGTTTTTATCAGGTCAGTCAGGGGGATGCGCGCGAGTATCAAGGCTTGGGTGTTGGGTTGACGGTTGCGCGCGCAGTGTTTTCCAGTTTGGGCGGCGAGGTCAAAATCGTTGATTCTGAGATAGGCTGTTGTATTCAGGCGACGCTGCCCGATTTGCGCCCGGAAGATATCTCTTATGGATGAGAAGACCATTCCCTTGGGAAAACTTCCTGTTGATATTAAAGTACAGATTAGTGGAAAAAATAAATTGGGGACGAATCTTGATTATCGTGCCTTGTTCGAACAAACAGGCGAATGTGTTTTCATTATCGGTTTGGATTTCAAATTCATCACCGCAAATCAACAGGCATTGCGTTTATTGGGTTACGAAGAAGCCCAGTTGATGGGACTGCCTGTGGAAGATATCATGCTTCTGGAGGATTCTAATGAGCGCGATGCGCTGCTTGAAAAACCTTTGAGCATTTCCGAATCTACTTTAAAGAAAAAAGATGGGACGCAGCTGCCCGTGGAGTTGAGTATTTCAGTTGTGCATAATGACGCAGGCTTGCCGGCCTACATTCAAATGCTGGCGCGCGATATTTCGGAACGCAAAGGCGCCGAGATAAATTTGAAGCGGCACATGCGCGCGCTGGCTGTGATCGGTGAGGCGACGGCGGGCTTGTTCCGTTCTCCCAATATTCAATCTACTATTCCCGAAGTGTTGGAGTCGCTTGGGTATGCAGTCGATGTTTTTTGCTGCGCGTTGTTCAATATCCATATGCCGACGATGAAGGTTCAATATCAGTGGGTGGATCATGATGCAGCTGGCTTCAATATCAGTTCTGCGTTGTATCCATTTTTGGATGCGATCGCAAATAATCCCACACGTGTCTTTTCAGTGACGGGAGTGAAACTTTATACGACCTCAATTTCCGTGGTTTCGATTCTTGTTATTCCCATTCAAGGCGCAATGGGTTCGTGGGGTTTTCTTGCCCTGTTCGATAAGCAAAATCAACTCTCGTGGTTGACCAATGAATTCGATACGATTCAAACGACCGCGAATTTGATCGGCGCAGCGCTGGAGCGATTGCGCTACGAGGAGACGATCCGCATGAGTGAGATGCGTAATCGCATCATCGTGGATGCGCTGCCCGACCTGCTTCTGCGCGCGGACTTGACCGGCCGCATCCTCGATTACAACGCGAATCCGAGTCATCCGCTGTATGAGCCGCGCGAGTTGGTCGTCGGTAAAAAATTGCAGGACTTGTGGACTCCGGATGTGACACGCATGATTCTCGACACTGAAGATCAGGAGGCTTTTCTTTCTTCTCATTGGGTGTATGGATTCAGCCTGCCGAATCACGAGCAAACCTTTGAGGCGCGTTTGCATCCAATCAGCGCGGGGGAGGCATTGATCATTGTGCGCGATATTACCGAGCAGGCGCGACTCGACCAGATGAAATCAGATTTTATCAATCGCGCTTCGCATGAGCTGCGCACGCCGTTGACTTCCGCCATCCTGATGACTGAGTTGCTGCAGCAGGGCGGCACAAAAGAAGAGACAGATGAGTATTGGGGCGTTTTGGTAAATGAGTTAAACCGCCAGAAGGAACTCATTAATCAGCTGCTGATGGCGGGACGTTTGGAAAGCGGTAATATGCACCTTGAAGCAATTCCCATGGATTTGATGCCTGTCTTGCAAGAATCCGTTTTGGCTGTCAAGGCTATTGCAAGCATGCGAAATATTTCGATCAAACTTGATACGGATAATAAAACCCTTGACGTTCTCGGCGACAAGGGCGGACTTTCACAGGTGTTCATTAATCTTATTAACAACGCGGTGAAATTTTCGCCGGAGGGAAATACCGTTGAAGTGACTTCAATTCGCGGCGAGAATGACGCGAGCGTGACCATCACCGATCACGGGCTTGGGATTCCGCCGGATGCCATCCCGCATTTGTTCGAGCGTTTTTATCGCGCCAAGAATGTGACCGTTGCAGAGATCTCCGGCAGCGGCATCGGGTTGTATATCGTTAAGTCAATTGTGGATGAATTGGGCGGCAAGATCTCGGTGGAGACTGAGATAAATAAAGGGACAACGTTTACGATTACGTTGCGATCAAAGAAAGAATAACAATGATGATGTAAGGATTGCCGGGGATAAATAAAATATTTCCGGAACGTGTAGATTTTCTATGCTCGTGCGAAACGTTTCTCGAATTTCCACGTATACTTATATAACTCACCTTACGCAGCAACGGGTTCTACGCCCCATGACCCGCACGGCGGTAAACCGCCGTGCTATTCTGCGAAGCCTGCTGCGCAGGCTCAGCCGCCAAAGGCGGCTTCGTAAAAATAGCCCCGACGTTTTACGTCGGGGCGGGATTGGCGCAGAAACCTATCGCGCTGGAGAACATTTTTGCGTAAGGTAAGTTATATGATGCCGCGTAGAGAGCCAAACTAGAAATTTAATTCATTCAACAAGCGGCGAATAAAAAAGGAGAATGATTTCATGAAACGATTTGATCCACGCATTGTATTTGGTTTGCTGCTTTTGGCGGGCGGCGGGCTGGCTCTGGCGCAAAGGATGGGCTACCTTAATAACACCTCCGATATTTTTTGGGGCGCGGTATTCCTTGCTGCCGGATTTTCATTTCTCTCCCTGCTTTTAGGCGGGCATTGGTGGGCGTCTTTCCCTGGTTTTACATTGGTTGGGCTGGGCGCGGTGATTCTGCTGCCCAACTCGATGGGAGAAATTGGCGGCGCGATCTTCCTCGGCGGCATCGCGCTCTCGTTCTGGTGGGTATTTTTCAGCGCGCGCGTGGAGCGCTGGTGGGCGCTGATCCCTGCGGGCGTGTTGACCGCGCTTTCTGTGATGATTATCGTAGCGCAGCGATATGAAAAATTCGGCGGCGCGATCTTTCTCGGTGGGATTGGTCTCGCTTTCTTTGCTGTGTATTTCACCGAGCGAACTGAACGCTGGTGGGCGCTGATTCCCGGCGGAGTGTTGTGTACGCTCGCGGGTGTTACCATCGCCGCGGAACGCTTTGGCAACTTTCAAACGGCTGGATTTTTCTTCCTCGGTCTCGCGTTCACATTTCTATTGGTGGCTGTGATGGCGCGGATGAGTTGGGCATACTGGCCTGCGCTCATATTGGGCGTGATGGGCGTTCTTGGCATGGCCTCCCTGCTGGATATGGCAAATTATGTCTATGCAGTCGGGTTCATCGCTGCCGGCGGATTTTTACTTTATCGATACTTTACCAATCGATAAAACGTAGCGCGACATTTATATTAATGTATAAAAAACATCCCCGTTCACAGGGGATGTTTTTTATACATAGAACTTACGCAAGACGAAATTTTTGTCCGCTAATCTGCGCTAATCCACGCGAATTTAAAAAAGATTAGCGCAAATTCGTGAAGATTAGCGGACATTTTTTTATTTCTGCGTAAGTCCTAATACATTATTTTTGTTCAGCCACTTTCACCTTCGGAAAGAATTGATGGATCGTACCCTCGACCCAGCCGTGCAGGGTCGAAGGCAACAAGGGACAATTCAGACACGCGCCTCCAAGGCGTACTTTTACCGTTTCGCCGTCAAAGGAAACAAATTCGACGGTGCCGCCGTGAAACTGCTCCACGTATGCGCTCAACTTATCGACCAATCCGCGCAATTGCGTTTCCTGATTTACTTCTGCCGCAACCATAAAGTGCCTCCTGTTATTGATTTGAATTCAAGAGTAATTCAACCTGTTCGTGTGCGTTCTTCCAACGCGGTGAAACGGAACGCGCCAGCCGATCTAAAATGATCCGACCTGTTTCAGGGTGTTCCCGAATTAATGTTAAGAGATGACCTCCTCTTATTCGCAGCGCTTCCACCGGCGTTTCGCTGATGATACTCGATGTATAAAAATGACTGCCGACCACTGCCGACCAGCCAAAGACATCCCCAGCGTGTAAATGGGTCAGGAGCATCGAAGGTCCGTCGTAAGGTTTGTAATGGATTGCCGCGTCTCCTCTGACGATAAGATAGAGATAGTTTGCAACTTCACGCTGCTTGATTATGGTCGAATCGTGGGGATAAACCACATTCTCGAAAAGCGGTTTGAGAATCAAAGTCTGTTCTATCTCAAGATCATGAAAGAGTGGAATGTAAGGTAATGTATTAAGCATAGTTATATGGTACTCAATGTGCAGACGACTTACCAGTAATAAATATCCTAAAGTCAGTGACATTTTTCCCTTTTTATATTACACATTTTCTCATCGGTTATACTATTTGTAACCCGTAAATTTGTGTCTTCGCGAGTTTAATGTTTATAATGATCGAAAACAAGAAAACCCCCTTTTGAAAAAGTTGCTGCACTGGATGTAAAAATGACAGAAATAGTTCGCCCTCCCTTTGAAAAAATTTTGGCTTTAATGATGATCGGTATTGGTCTCATCTCGATTGGGATCGTGCTCTTCCTGATTTTGAGTAATTCCCCCGCCGCGGCTTCGCAGGACTTCGTAGCCGTTCCCGCTGAAGTGAATTATCCCGCCCCCGATTTGCCCCTGCAAGACCTCGCAGGAAAAAACGTGTCTCTGACCGATTATCGCGGCAGTGTAGTACTGGTCAACTTGTGGGCGACGTGGTGTCCGCCATGCAAAGAGGAAATGCCTACCCTTGAAACCTTTTATGAAAAATATAAAGCAGATGGTTTTGTACTGGTCGGGGTCAACCAGGAAGAGCAGCGTAATATTGTCGCGCCGTTCGTGGATGAGTTTGGGCTAACCTTTCCCGTCTGGTTGGACCTGAATTATCTGGCGCAGCGTAAATTCAATACGGCGAACCTGCCCAGTTCCTATGTGATCGATCGCCAGGGGAATGTCCGCTTGATGTGGATCGGCGGCATTTCCAAAAAAAATCTTGAGAAATATGTGCCTGACTTGATCTATCAATAATCTGATGCACATTAACTTGTAAATGGAGTAAATCATGGATGTTCTATTAAACTGGAAAGGCAAAATGGCTTTTGAGGGCGCGGGTGATTCCGGCTTTATGCAAAAAATGGATGCGGACGAATCTGTGGGCGGTGAGAACAACGCCACGCGGCCCATGGAGTTGATCGCGTTTGGGTTGGCAGGCTGCACAAGCATGGATGTCATCTCCATTTTGCAGAAGAAGAAACAAGATGTAAAAGATTTTCAGGTGAAGGTTCACGCGGAACGCGCAGAAGAACACCCGAAAGTATTTACTCACGTAACCATTGAATATCTTATTACAGGAAAAGACGTGAATGCAGCAGCGGTGCTGCGCGCCATTGAACTCTCCGCGGAGAAGTATTGTCCCGCGCATGCAATGTTAAGCAAAGCATTCCCGATAAAATTAGTTTATAAGATATTTGATGAAGATGGGAATATGGTGAACGAAGGGGAATATAAATAAAGGGAATGTCTCGAAGGTTTAGAAAAATTATTTACTCGTCTTGAGCCTCGTAACTCCGAAGGCGATGTGTTGAGCCTGTCGAAACAAGTGAAATGATTATAGATATAAAGCAAAAACGGATGCAAACCCCGAAGGGGTGGTATGGTTTTGCCGAAAGACAATAACATCCCTTCGGGATTGAAATTGCGTAAAGTGAGTTAATCAGATTATGTGAGAAATTTCGGGGCGTTTGTACATATCAATTACGGATAACTTCCACTGATCGAAGTGTAAAGATCGCCGCATTCGCACGCGATGACTGTCGCGCCGCCTTTGGTCAATGTTCCCAAATATTCGCGGTAGCCGTTATGCGTGACCCATCCGCTCATATTGAACGGGATGGCGCTGTCTGCAACGATCCACTCGCCGTTATATTTGCGCGCGATGTGCGCATGTGACCCGGTGGCATGCCCGCCCTCGCAGGATGGATAGCCGATGAGCTCGCCTGCTTTCAACTCTGTGCCGACAGGCGCGCGCGCTTTGGCAGCAAGATGCAAATAGAAGATCACCCAGCCCGTGCGTTCGTCACCGTCTTTGTCAAGGTCAAGCGCAACACCATCCACGCCGGAACGCACGACGAGTCCATCTGCCATGGCGGTGCTGAAGTTTTTCTCTTTTGCAATAAAACAACCCGATTTGCCTGCAGGCGGCGCAAGGTCTATTGCCGCGAGCGGTTCGCCTGTTCCCCAGCCGGTGTGAGGTCCGCCGGTGTATGACCAGACTTGATCATAGGGGAAGGGGAGTAGAAATTCAGGCTGCTGTAAACTGCCGGGGATCAGGACGGTAGGGTCGTTCCACGGGTCGCTGAAAAAATTCGCGTATGTCTGATTCAAACCTTGTGGTCCGATAGCATGCGCGTATTTATCCCCCGCAAACATTCGTGAAAAATAATATTGGATTGCAACCGATCCCGCATTTTGCCACGGATCCGGGCGGATCAGGATTCCATCGGTTTCGTAAAATTCGAGCATTTTGCCGACGCGCCAGCCGTAGTAGCCATTGTTAAGCACGTTGGCAGCCATAACCAATTGAAGATACGGCGATTCCCAATATCTGCGCTTGATGCCGAGTAAATTCTTTTTTACGGGTGGTTCAGGTTGGGTCAGCGCTCCGCCTTGATATTCGAGCAGGGCAAGCAAAAGGCGCGAGTTGACACTGTAATTGATCGCGACAAAATCCACCATCTCTGCGCCGCTGCGCCATTTACCACTCGCGTATACGCGATAATCTTTTAACCAGCCGGGCTGGGATGCAACAAATGCCGCAGTATTGAATCCGACGCCTGTGGGTCCATTGACGAAGGCATGGTCGGGGATGATCTTGAAGGGGCTTGCCCAGAGCGCGAGAAAATAAATCGGGATTTTCATGGGCATACCAGGGGGCATGGTGGTCGCGTCGCGCGGGATTTGCGGATTGGCTGCGAGGATTTCCTCGAGGGTGGTGTTGAAGCGCGCTACGAGTGCGGGGAGCGTATCTCCGGTTTGGGCGGTGTAATCGACCAGTTCGCCGGGTTTATATGTGGTGCGCGTGGGCAGCGGGGTTTCGCTGTGCGCGGAAGCGGGCAATACGCTTTGAGTTGTTTGCGGTGGAATGTAGATATTGTTTGCAACTTTTAGATTGCAAGAGGTAAGGAATATTATCGCGATCAAGATCACATTGAGTGAGTGTTTCGCTTTTGAGAAATTAATCATTTTCTTCGCGGAAAATATTTGACCACTTTTGACCGACAAGATCAGCGATGACGACTAAATCGCCTTTGACGAGTTTGCCCAAGTAGGCTTTATCGCCCGCCACAACGCGCCAGCCGCTGATGATGAAAGGAATCGGTCCATCGGCGGTGACCCATTCGCCGTTGTATTTTCTGGCAAAGTGCAAATGCGTGCCAGTGGAAACGCCGCCTTCGCAGGAGGGGTGACCAATATGATCATCTGTTTCCAGCCATGTGCCAACGGGGATGCGATCCTTTTCGGCGATGTGCATATAAAGCAAGTTCCAGCCGGTTTGTTCGTAGCCGTCGCCGTCAAGGTCAACTACTACTGCGCCATGGAATGAGCGCACCACAAGTCCCGGCGCGGATGCCGTGACCCAGGCAGTAGCTAATGAGCATCCGCTTTTTGCGGCGGCAGGAGAAATATCTATGGCTGCGTAGACGCTGTTCTTGTTGCCATAGATTTCCGGGTTGATCTGCCCCCAGGCATTGTGCGGTCCGCCGGTGAGACTCCATTCGGTATCGGGTTCGAAGGGTAATACGAGGGTGGGTTGATTCAGCGCGGCGGGGAAGATCGGGTTGACAGCATCGGCGCGCGCCCACGGGTCGCCGAACATTTCCTTGTACATGGCGGGGAATCCCGAATCGGGGTTGATGATCTGTTCCCATTCCGAGCGGCTGTGAATGCGCGAAAATAAATATTGAATGGCAACCGAGC
The DNA here is from genome assembly GCA_009885525.1 of Anaerolineaceae bacterium. Taxonomy (GTDB): domain Bacteria; phylum Chloroflexota; class Anaerolineae; order Anaerolineales; family Villigracilaceae; genus Villigracilis. The sequence continues at coordinate 9,884 of VFKN01000145.1, forward strand.
CGGCGTTCAAGCGCGGATCGAGGCGCAGTGTGCTTCCATCTGAAAAATCAAGATGGGTGAGTGTGCCTGCGCGCCAGCTGTAATATGCAATGGATAGATTGTTGATCGCCCAGACCAGCTGCACCGACATACCCTTGAAATGATAATCGTTGAAGCCCATTGGATAATTTTTGTGGGCGTCGTCAATCGGTTGACCGCGCACCCAGCGGCTTTCGAAATCGAGCATGGCAAGGATCAAGCGCGGGTTGATCGAGTTCTCATTGGCGAGGCGCTTGACCGCTTCGTCACCATCGATCCAACCGGTGGAGCCGAGATAATCCTTGAACTTGCTGAGGTAACCTTTCTGCTGCTGTACATATTCGTTCACGTTGAAATTCGCGGATGTGAACGAGAAGATGATCTCGGCATCGGGCATGATCTGAATGTTGGGCGTTGTCGGTTCGGTGATGCGATTGGGTATGACAAGCAGCGTGCCGGCGTCAATCAAGGTGGTCTTGGTCAGGTCTGCATCAGATGTGATCTCGGATTCTCGCACGCCGAAACGGCTTGCGACAGCCGAGAGCATATCTCCGCTTTGGGCATAATATAGAAAAGGCGCGGAGTCATATGAGGGAGTCAACGTGGGTTCAATGATCGGGCTTGATCCATTAGGCGTTGGCGTGGATGTGTAGGCTGCTTCCGTTTCGAGCAAAGGCGGAGTTGTCGAAGTGGGGAAGATGATCTGGTTATCTTGAATCGCAAAAGGATCGCCGGGTTGAAGATACACATTCACGACATCGGGTGTTGGCGTTTGCTGCACTCCCCAAAGCGAAGATGCAGTAGTCGGCGCGCAAGCGGATAAGGTTAGTGAAAGGCTTATAAGAATTGCAAAGATGCGGTATTTCATGGCGTGAATTATATCTGCCTATATTAAGGTTGGATGAAGAAAGTAAAACTTTCCCTCATCCCCAACCCTTCCCCCAAAGGGGGAAGGGAGTTAATCCCCTCTCCCTTTGGGAGAGGGTTAGGGTGAGGGCTATTTCAACGATACACCTGATTGAAATCATTCGCGCTGTCGAACGCTTCGATGCTGACATTGCCGCGGGTGAGAAAGCCGTCATACTCCGCTCCATTTCCGCTGGAAACCCAGCCATCGAAGTTGAATGGAAGCGAGCCATCGGCTGCGATCCACTCGCCGTTATATTTGCGCGCAATGTGCAAGTGTGAGGCATTTGAAACGCCGCCTTCGCAGGATGGATGCCCAACGCGTTCACCTGCAAAAAGATATTCGCCTTCTCTAACGCGACTTTCTTCGGCGACATGCATGTAAAGAATCACCCAGCCGGTTTGTTCGTAACCATCGTTATCGAGGTCTTGCAACACCGCTCCGTTTGACGCGCGCAGGATCAGCCCATCCGCAACTGCGGTTGCCCACGATGTGCTTGTGGCGCAGCCGCCATTCTCACCGGGCGGAGCGAAATCCAGCGCAGCCCACGCGGAACCAGAATCCCATCCGCCATGAGGTCCGCCGGTGAAATACCATGATTCATTTGCGCTGAAGGGCAAATTCATTTGCGGTTGTGCAAGCGTGGATGGAACAAGCGGCTCGACGGCGTAATCAAAAGGATTGCCGAAGAAAACAAAATAGGTCAGCAGCAAGCCCGTGCCGCTGACATCCTTTTCCCAGGTTGCGCGATCATCCAGTTGCGAAAAGAAATATTGCACCGCCGCCGTCCCCGCGTTGATGGTCGGGTTGATCGGCGCAACGCTGCCGTCATTCATCACATAAGTCGAGAGCGCGTTTGCTCTCCATAAATAATATCCGCGGTTGAGTCTGTCGGCAGCCCAAGTTAACTGGCGATACAAACCGTAATGATTTTCATCCAACAACCCCATTGGGTAGGATGTATTTAATGGCGCGGAATTTGTCACCCATCCGCTTTGATATTCGAGCAGCGCGAGGAGTAAACGCGGGTTGACCGAATAATTGCGCGCGACGATCCACACGATTTCGTAGCCCGCGAGTTTGACTCCGTTCACATCCTGTTCGTACATTTCAAGATATCCATTCTGGCTTTCGATAAATTTTTGGATGTTGAAATATGCGCCCGCCGGACCATACACCAGTTCCGAATCTGGGATGACCTTGAATTCGCTTCCCGCGCCCACCGGGTTGGGTGCCGGGACGCTGAGAGTTGTTCCCACCTCAAGTAAATTCGCATCCGCGATGTTGTTTGCCTGCATCAATGCTTCAACGCTGATCGCATAATTCTGCGCGATCAACCCAAGCGTATCGCCGGGTTGCACGACATATTGATCTACATCCTGTCGCGGCGTGGGCAGGATACGCACTGCATCTGGTGTGGGCGTATCTGCGACCATTTCGGCAGTGACTCCGGCTTCGATCGTGGGCGGCGGAGTAATACTCAATGGCACACGCGTAGGCGTCGCTTCGCGCGTGGCAGTCGGCGGCAGGGATGTTTCGGTCAATGTGCCGATGGGTACAGAAGTCGGTCCCGCTGTATTTGAGGGGAACGGCAAAAAGGGATCGTAGGTCGGGAAGTGCACCGGCTCAGCCGTGACTTGCACACAGCCGGTAAGCAATGCGATGATCAGAATGGATAGAATTATGTTTCTATAAAAAGGCATGAGCACGATTTTACCAGCCGAAAAGTGAATTTGTTGATGAACGAAAGAGACACAAGTCTTTCAACTCATGTCTCTTTGATTTGTTCTTCTACCGTTTTTAACGGGAAAACCATTTTAAACACAAAGTACACGAAGGTCACGAAGGAAAAAATGCCTGTAAAATTAGTCCCTTTTCCCCTTTGTGTCCTTTGTGTCCTTCGTGTTTAGGTGTTCTTTCCCGTCAATTACGGAAGAGCCTGATTTGTTTTATGGTTGTTGAAAGTTTCGAGGTTAAGATTGAAATCCCGAACCCATGATGTAATTCTCCAGCCCGCGGATTTCGCTTTCCTTGTTCTCCAGCGCGGCGAATAATACATCGCGCATCGAAACCAGACCCACGAGTTGATCGTTCTCCACAACGGGCAGGTGGCGAATATTGTGCTGCTTCATCAACCCGATGCACTGTTCAGTCGTTGTCTCTTTTGTAACCGTGATCATCTTGCCGCTCATCACATCTTTGATCCTGGTATCTTTTGCCATATGTCCATCAATCTCGCCTTTATAAAGATAATCACGCTCGGTGTAGATGCCAATGATCTTTCCACCCTCAGTGACCAGCACTGCGCCGATGTGCGCCTCGATCATCACCTTAAGAGCTTGCAAAACAGTATCTGTGGAGGCAACTGAAAAATTGGTCGTGAATTTTTTGTCTTCCAATAATTTACGAACAGTGGTCATGGGGTTTCTCCTTTGGGATATAGGGATTTATATTATGCCAATTCTACCTTCACAGCAGTAATTTTGTACTCCGGAATTTTTGCGGTTGGATCGAGTGCGGCATGTGTCAATTCATTTGCAGAGGCTGCAGGGAAGTGGAAGTTGGCATAGATCATGCCGGGCGGCACGCGGTCGGTGACCCATGCTTTGGCTTCGATCATGCCGCGCCGCGATGTGACGCGTATATGTGTTTTGCCATTAATCCCAATCTTGATTGCATCGTCAGGGTTGACTTCGATCAGCGCTTCGCCATAGACTTCCATGATGCCTTTCGCGCGCCGCGTCATCTGTCCGCCGTGCCAGTGATAGATCACGCGTCCCGTGCTCATCAGCATCGGATAATCATCATCGGGTTTTTCCGCCGGTGAGATGTGGTCAATCGGCATGAACTTTCCTTTTCCGCGCGTGAACTGTTTGGTGTGCAAGATCGGTGTGCCGGGATGATCTTTCGTCGGGCAGGGCCACTGCAAACGTTCGCCCGCTTCCAGCCGCGTGTGCGTGACTCCGCCATAAGACGGAACCAGCGCGTTGATCTCATCCATGATCGCGGAAGCATCCTTGTAATTCCAACTTGCGTAAGGAGCGTTTTCATTCATCCTTCCGCCTTCATCCTTCATCCTTATATTTAGGACTCGTTTCGCTATCTCCGCCGTAATCCACCAATCATTCCTCGCATCCCCTTGAGTCGGAATTGCCTGCCTCACTATCTGCACGCGTCTTTCGGTATTGGTGAACGTGCCGGTCTTTTCTGCGAATGTAACACCGGGTAAAAGCACATCCGCATACACAGAAGTTTCGGAGGGGAAAATTTCTTGTAAAAGTAAAAAGTCTAATTCCTCAAGGCAATGACGAATGTGTTTTGTATCCGGGTCAGACATGACCGGGTCTTCGCCGAGGATGTACAGGAGTTTTGTTTTGCCTTCAAGAATGCCAGGCATCATTTCGGTGACGGTCATGCCGATGCGGTTGGAAAGTTGGAAGGTTGCAGGTTGCAGGTTTTCACCTTCACCTTTCAAACCTTCAACCTTCAACCCCCAGGCTGTGCCATATTTTTCAATCACCTCAGGATTTGTCACCGGTTGATACGCCGGGAACACATTCGGCAACCCGCCCATATCACATGCGCCTTGAACGTTATTCTGCCCGCGCAGCGGATTGACTCCACCGCCGGGTACCCCCATGTTGCCGAGCAGCATTTGCAAGTTCGCCAAGTCCATCACGTTGCGCACGCCGACAATATGCTGCGTGATGCCCATTGCCCAAATCACCGCGGTCGGTTTGCTGGTTGCGATAATCTCCGCGGTTTCGTAAAGTTGCTCAACCGGAATATTTGTAATCTCCGCGACTTTCTCCGGCGGATATTCCATCACCGTCGCTTTGAACTCGTCAAAGTTTTCGCAGCGCTCATCAATGAAAGTTTTATCTTCCCAGCCTTTTTCGAGGATGATATACATCAACCCGTTGATCAGCGCAATATCCGTACCGGGACGTTGACGTAGATGCAGTGTCGCGATCTCGGTAATATCAATTTTGCGCGGGTCCGCCACGATCAATTTCGCGCCGCGATATTTCACTGCGCGGCGGATCATCGTCCCGAATACGGGATGCTGCTCGGTGGTATTCGAACCGATGATGAAAAACGTTTGTGCATGTTTTGCGACATCGTCCATGCTGTTGGACATCGCGCCTGAACCGAAGGAGGCAGCCAGACCGGCTACCGTGCTGGAGTGTCAGAGTCGGGCGCAGTGGTCAATGTTGTTTGTGCCAACGACCTGCCGCGCCAGTTTGTTCATCAAATAATTTTCTTCATTCGTGCATTTCGCGGATGTGAGCAAGCCGATACTATCCGCGCCAAAGTCTTTACGAAGTTCGCCGAATTTCTTTGCGACAATATCAAGCGCCACATCCCATTCAGTTTCAACCCAATCCCATTTCGGATTTTGGATTTCAGATTTACGATTTACGATTGGCTTGGCATTCCCCTCCAGCAAATATCTTCTCACATGCGGTTTCTTTACCCGTTCTGGGTGATGAATGTAATCATATGCATAGCGTCCTTTCACGCACAACGCCATCCCATTGACCGGCGCATTCGGGTTGGATGATACGCCGATGACTTTATTATTCTTCACCAGCAAATCGAATTGACATCCCACGCCGCAATATGAACATGTGGTTGTTACTTTCTTAACTTGATGCGCGCGTGCCATGCCGTAATTCATCTTGTTCGAGAGCGCGCCTGTCGGGCAATACGCCACGCATTGACCGCACGACTCACAGCGCGCCTCAAGCATGGGAACGCCCGCGCCCGTCACCATTGTTTCATCAAATCCGCGCTTTGCCACGCCCCATACATTGCGCCCCTGAATTTCCGCGCACGCGGATTCACATCTGCGGCACAAAATACATTTGTTCATATCCACGCGGATGAAAGGATTTGGGTCGCTATCTGCTTTGTAACGTGTTCCCTTTGCGCCCCACGCAGGAACTTCCGCTTTGTATTCATAAGCGAGGTCTTGCAATTCACATTCGCCTGCCACGTCACAGGTCATGCAGTCCACAGGATGATTCGCCAGCATCAGTTCAAGAGTCAACTTGCGGTCTTTCATCACCTTTTCGCTGGACGTTTCAATTTCCATGCCTTCCCAAATGGGAGTGACGCACGCGGCTTGCAAGAATCTTCCGCCCTTTACTTCCACAATGCACATGCGGCAATTGCCGGTCGGGTTTAAATCCTTGTGATAGCACAAAGTTGGCACATGCACATCATGTTCTTTCGCAACCTGCAAAACGGTTTTACCCGCTTCTGCTTGAATTGACTGTCCGTTAATTTTTATATTTAGCATTTTTTCCTCGTCATGTCATTGCGAGGGCGCTCTTGTTCTTGCCCGAAGCAATCTCCTCGTGCGATGGGATTGCTTCGTCGGGAAGAGCGCCCTCCTCGCAATGACATCTAGTTTTCAACTTTCGCAAACTCCGCGCCGAAATGTGTAATCACAGAATTCATTGGGATCGGCACACTCTGTCCCAAACCACAAAACGAAGAGTCTTGCATCAATGCGGCGAGCGTCTTCAATTCATCGGTATCGCCTTTTTGACCTTTGCCCGCCGCCATGCGATCCAAAATTTCTAACGAGCGCCAAGTTCCCACACGGCAAGGCGTACATTTACCGCAACTTTCCGCTGCGAAGAAATGTAGTAACTCACGCAAAAATGCAACCGGCGAAACGCTTTGATCACAAATCAGAAATGATCCCGCGCCGAGTGAAATTCCTTTTTGTGAGGATGCAAAATCGATCGGGATGTCGAGCATGTTTTTGTCCACGATCGTTCCAGCCGCGCCGCCGCACAATGCAAATTTGAATTTCGACCCCGTCTGCATTCCGCCGCCGAATTTTTTTATGATCTCGCGCAGAGTTAAACCAAATGGCGCTTCGAACAAGCCGGGATTTTTCACATGCCCCAGCACCATGTACATTTTTGTGCCGGGCGTGGATGCGCCAGTTAAGTTGCGCCACCAATCCGCGCCGTTCTTCATAATATGCGGAACCGCGCAAAACGACTCGACATTATTCACCGCAGTCGGCTGTCCGCGAAAACCGGATGTGGGCGGGTAAGGCGGGCGCAATCTCGGCTCGCCGCGTTTGCCTTCGAGCGACTCGATCAACGCAGTCTCTTCGCCGCAGATGTAAGCCCCCGCGCCGCGATGCACGTGGATTTGGAACGAGAACTCCGTTCCCAATATTTTCGCGCCTAAAAGATTTTTCTCTTTCGCTTGAGTGATCGCGTTTTCTAATCTCCGCGCTTGTGATTCATATTCCCCGCGGATATAGATCCACGCTTCGGATGCTCCGCACGCGTACCCTGCGATGGTCATACCTTCAATCAGTTGATGCGGATTTGTATCCATCAACACGCGATCTTTAAAGATCAGCGGTTCAGATTCATCCGCGTTGCAGATGATGTAGCGTGGAGTCCGCTTTTCGCTCGCCACGAATCTCCACTTGCGTCCCACTGGAAAACCCGCGCCGCCGCGTCCCTGTAAGCCGGATGATTCCACTTCAGAAAGAACAGCGATCGACTCTTTCTGGAGCGCGGACTTTAGTCCGCTATACACATCGTTCGCAAGCGCATCATCAATTGAATCAGGATCTATCTTCCCGATCAGCGCCGTCATCACGCGCGTTTCACCTTTGCGGACTTTACTGTATTCCGTAGGGACTCCGCGCCAACCTTTGCAGACTTTCTTCGCGTCACCAATTTCAACGGGGCCTGCTTGTTCATCTTCCACCAATACAGCCGGCGCGCGGTCACATAATCCCAAACAGGATGTGCGCTCGACAGACCATTGACCATCAACCATTGACGACCAATTACTGATCACTGATGACTGGTCACTACCTTTACTTGATCTTTTCAACCAACACACCGGCCCATCACACACGCGCAAAACTTTTTTGCGCTCCTCAAGTGAAAGCATGGAGTAAAACGTAGCCATGCCATACAGTTGATGGGGAGGGAGTTTCAACGCGCGCGCCGTGTCGGTGATGGCTTCCGTCGTCAGCGTGGAGTGGCGCGTTTGAATTTCCTTCAAGACTTCCAGCGCGGCTTCGGGCTGATATTCGTGCGCGCGCGCGAGTTCTTCGATCTCGGGTGAAATGGGATGATAGGCATTATTTTTATTTTTCATGCTTTTGCTCCAATTCCATTATTCCTTATTGTGCAGATTTATATAAGTTTCATTCTTCATGATTTGGGTAGATATTTGTCCCTGAATATCGTGATTAATTTCACAATCAATTATAACAAATAATTCGCCGTTGTGATTAACCTCAGATGGAGATGTGTGGCAAAACATGTCAGGCTGGTTGCTCCCTGCGCCGTCCCCGGCGCAGGGTTTCCTCGCAAAACGCCGCCGAGGACGACGGCTGGAGCATAGGTTAATGACAACCTTTGCGTACGCAGGGAGAGATGGTTTGAACATAATTGCAGAACACAAACTGGCGATCTCTGCTGATACAATCTGTAGAGTTACTTGCTGTTGTATTTACAAATGAAGGTAAAATATCAGAGATGATCATGGTGCGCTCTTTTAATGTTCCAGGTTTTAATATCCATCATCAAGGCGGGAAAAAGTTTGCGCGTGTAATGTGGATTGCAATTTACGCTTTGAAAAAAACTAAAAGCGGGGGACGGTTTAAGTGACTTTAGTCAAATCTCCTCTCCCAGTTAAAATGTCCGGGCACCCGTATGGAAAAGATGAACATGGGCATTCACTTGACCGCACCAAGGGCGTCACGGTGCGCGCGACGGTGGAATATACTGTTCAATGTGTAGTGAATCGCGTGGCGCGTGAAATCCCCGAGGACATGGATCCAAAAGCGCGTGCCGAGCAACTCGTGCAGGCAAGAAGCGCGGCACTGAACCTCATCATCGAAAGATTTAATAGCGTAATCTCCGACCCGGCATATTATTTAACAGAATCCTATTTATACAATGAAGGCAACTCATATTCGATTGAGTTCGATCTTTTTATGAGCGTCATCTGTGAAGAGATCGCGCAGGATCCGAAATTTCATTTCAATCGTGGCACGCAAGGTATTTCGGAGGCGATCGCGCGTTTGGTGCGCCCGTTGCCGTTGAAGCAGGTCTATGGTTTGATGCCCCGTTTTGCGGCCTGGTTTGCTGCTACTGATTTTCGCGTGCAGCGTGTCACTGCCAACTCGGCGGTGATCCAATGGCGCTGCGAAGCGGAATTAAAAAAACTCCCAACCGACCAGCATTATGCTTTCATTGAATACAGCTGTCAGTATTCTCAAGGGGCAATGGCGAGCATTCCAAAGGCGCTGCACGGTATGCCTTTTTCGCAGGTCAAAGAGTTGCGCTGTCTGTTGCACGGCGATGAATGTTGTGAATGGGAATTTACCTGGCAGGAGACAGAACCGCGCGGGTTGTTCAGTTTGCTCAATCACAAGCAGACATTAAGCGGAGACCGCATCGCGTTCAGTGCAGTTCCGCCAGCTGCTGAAGCAAGTCTGCCGCCATTCCCAACCCTGCTGATCGATCATCCGTATGGGCAGGATCAGAGCGGCCAGACGATCAAGGAAGTGAGCGGGATCTACATCCGCAATACGGTTGAATATATGCTGGATGTCGTTGCGCATCGCGCCGCGGATCACGTCCCGCAAGGTGTTGCGCCCGCCGATTATATTGCCCGCGCAAAAGCAACTGCGTTCGATGAGTTGGTGCGCGCGCTGAATGCGGCCATGCCCGATGCGCATTCTCACCTGACGGCTGAAAGTTTGATGAACCTCGGCTATACCTCATTTGAATTCAGCACCTTTAACCGCGAGATGTGCGCGCGGATTGCCAACATCCCGCATTTTCATTTCCATCAGGGATATTCTCTGGTGCAGAGCATGGCTTACATGCTGCGCGCATTGCCGCTGCGTCAGGCGTTTAATGTGGTTCCGCGTTTTGCGATGAAGTTCGCGGAGATTGATTTGCGCGTGATGCAAATTGGCGCATCCTCTGCGACGTTGCGCTGGTATAGCGGCGCGATGGCGAAACGTTCCTCGCCCGAACTTTTGCCGCATGTGCTGCACATGACTTGCCAGACGGTGCAGGGCAGCATGGCTTATATGCCTGTCGGCGTTGCCGATCTGCCGCCTGCCAAAATTAAAGAAGTTAAATGCCAGATGAACGGGGATGAATATTGCGAATGGGAATTTTCGTGGCAGCCGGTGCGTCCTTCGGGATATAGATTTATCTGGGCTGGCGTTGTCACTGCGCTTTCGCTTCTGTCTTATGTGTTTTTCAAGTTGCCCGGCTCACAATTTCTTTCCTGGTTTGCGCTGGCTGCGCTGCCGGTGGTGGGCGGCTGGTTGAGATATCGCTTGAGTCATCAATTTTATTTGCTCGATCAAAAGGAAAGACTTTTGATGGAACAACGTGAAGCCTCTGAGCAACACTATGACGCCTTGCAGCAATCTAACGCGGATGCGCAGCTGGCGAATGTGGCATTGCAGGAAAAAATTTCCGAAGTCACCGCGTTGACGGAGACTCTCGAACAGCGCGTGGAAGAACGCACCAGTGAACTTGCCGAAGCGCGCGACATGGCGCTGGAAGCCTCGCGCACAAAATCCACATTCCTGGCGAGCATGAGTCACGAGATCCGCACGCCGATGAACGGGATTATCGGCATGACCGGTTTGATGCTCGACACAGACTTAACCGAAGAGCAGCGCGAATACGCGGAGACAATCCGCAACAGCGGCGATTCGCTGCTGACCATCATCAACGATATTTTGGACTTCTCGAAAATCGAGGCAGGCAAACTTGAACTTGAGATGCAGCCGTTTGATCTGCGTGATTGTTTGGAATCGGCGATTGATCTATTGGCGCTGAAAGCCACCGAAAGCAGACTCGAATTGGGGTGTGTCATCGAAGCGGATGTGCCGGAAGCAATCGTGGGCGATGTAACGCGTCTGCGTCAGATCATGGTGAACCTGCTTAGTAATGCGGTCAAATTTACGAAGCAAGGGGAAGTGGTGGTTACAGTTAATTTGGAAAAATATACAGGTAAACAATTAAACATATCAGGTGCGTTACCTGTTTCCATGCCTGCTTGCTTACTACATTTCTCCGTCCGCGACACCGGCATTGGAATTCCCAAAGACCGCATGGATCGCCTCTTCCAATCTTTCTCGCAGGTCGATAGTTCCACCACGCGCAAGTATGGCGGCTCCGGGCTGGGATTGGTGATCAGTAAACGTTTGAGCGAGTTGATGGGCGGCGAGATGTGGGTGGAAAGTGAAGAGGGCGCTGGCTCCACGTTTCATTTTTCGATCCGCACGCATGCGACGACTCTGCCGCATACGGAGAAGTCGATCCTGCCGCAATTAAGGGGCAAGCGTATGTTGATCGTAGATGATACCGAAACGAACCGCCGTATCCTGACGCTGCAAGCGCAGTCGTGGGAGATGATTCCGGTTGCGTTCTCAAATCCGCTTGAAGTGCTTGAAGCGATGAAACGCGGCGAGACGTATGATATTGCCATCCTCGATATGCACATGCCTGAGATGGATGGCGCGACACTTTCCAGGGAGATCCGCAAAAATAGTATTTCACTTCCGCTGATCATGCTGACCTCATTAGGTTGGCGCGACCCGGGCGATACGATTCACTTCTCGGCTTTCCTGACCAAGCCTGTTAAGCAATCCAGTTTATATAATGCCATTGTCACCGCGCTGGCTGCGCAAAATACTGAAGTGAAACGCATCGCGCCGGCTGAGACCTTGTTCGATTCGCATCTGGCAGAACGTTATCCAATGAAAATTTTGCTGGCAGAGGATAATGCCGTCAACCAAAAACTTGCGATCCGCATTTTGGAGCGCATGGGTTACCGCGTGGATGTGGCTGGAAACGGCCTTGAAGTTGTCGAGTCGCTCGAACGCCAGCGTTATGACTTGATTTTGATGGATGTGCAAATGCCCGAAATGGACGGGCTGGATGCGACGCGTTTTATCCGCTTGAAATTGCCGCCCGACCAGCAGCCACGCATCATCGCGATGACCGCCAACGCGATGCACGGCGACCGCGAGACCTGCCTTGAAGCGGGCATGAATGACTATGTCAGCAAGCCAATCCAGGTGAAGGAATTGCAAAATGCGTTGATCCACGCGGGTGAGGCGCTGGGCAACAAGTAGGGGCGATGTTATTTGTGTGCACGCAAAGGTTGTCATTAACCTATGCTCCAGCCGCCGTCCTCGGCGGCGTTTTGCGAGGAAACCCTGCGCCGGGGACGGCGCAGAGAGCAAACAGCCTGACATGTTTTGCGTGCACACTGTTATTTCTACTTTCTTTTCCATGCTTTGTTCTGTGCTAGAATTTGATTCTATTTCATGCGATTCACATCTCCTCTTTATCTCCTGTTATTAATCCTTATCCCACTCACGGTCTATCTCGGCTGGCCTGGCGGTGGTGGTCGAGTAGCTCCGAATGTTTTTAGAGGGGCGTATCGAGACCCGCGCAGGCGGGAATTGGTTTCACTTGTCTTAAGAAGCATCATTATTTTTTGCCTTGTGCTTGCCATCGCCGGACTTGAGATTGTCAAAAGCGGAAATAACCTCGCAGTGGTTTTTCTCGTGGATGTATCCGACTCGATGCCGGAGCAGGCGGTCAACAGCGAGGTGAACTATATCCGCGAGTCGCTCAAATCCATTGGCGCGGATGATAAATCCGCGATCATTCTTTTCGGCGCGGATGCGCTCGTCGAACGTCCGATGTCTGGGCTGAAGGAATTGGATTCGATCACGTCAGTCCCCGTTACCAATCAAACCGATCTTGCCGAAGCTATTCAACTCGGCTTGGCGTTGTTCCCATCGGGATATGCCAAGCGCATGGTGCTGCTCTCCGACGGCGCGGAGACGACCGGCGACGCGTTCACTGCCGTGAAGTTTGCATCCGCTTCTGAGGCGCAAATTATCGTTGTGCCGTTCGTGAACACGATCAACTCCGAAGCCCTGCTCACCAAAGTGGATGTGCCCGATCATTTGCGCAGCGGCGAGAAATTCGATCTGAATGTTTCGATCCAATCCAATCAACCGATGAACGCGGTTGTGCGCGTCCTCGCAAAAAATGAAGTCCTATATGAAGGCACGCATCAACTCCGCAAAGGACAGCAAACTTTAAGTCTGCCGCTCACGGCGCAGGCGCCGGGCTTTGTCAGTTATCAAGTGCAGATCGCCCCAGAAAACGATCTCTATTATCAAAACAATCGGCTGGATACTTTCTCGCAGGTCGAAGGTCCGCCGCGCGTTTTGGTGGTCGTGCCACCTGCGGGGGAGAATCTACCCGGCGGCGGGACTCGTCCCGATGAGTCATCTTTGCTCGTGAGCGCGTTAACCTCTGCGGGCTTTGATGTGAAAATTCTCGCGCCGACTCTTCTGCCCGCCGATCTACCCTCGCTCGCGCAATATAACTCGGTGGTGCTGGTGGATGTTCCCGCGCGCGAGTTGAGCAGCAACCAGATGGAAAATCTGCGCTCGTATGTGCGTGACCTCGGCGGCGGATTGGTCGCGGTGGGCGGGCCCACCAGTTTTGGCGTGGGCGGCTATTACGGCACGCCGCTCGAAGACGCGCTGCCCGTCGATATGCAAATCAAAGACGAGAAGCGCCGTCCGCAATTAACGCTGATCTTCATCATTGATCATTCAGGCAGCATGGGCGAAACCAGCAGCGGCTCGATGAAACTCGAACTCGCCAAGGAAGCGGCGGCGCGTTCAATCGAAATGTTGTTCCCCAACGACCGCGTGGGCGTGATCGCATTTGACGATACCGCCAGCTGGGTTGTGCCGATCACCACGCTGGAAGACCCAGCGTCAGTCACAAGTAGAATCGCAGGCATTCAACTTGGCGGCGGCACGGATATTTATGCAGGCTTGCTGGCTATGTCTAAAGTGCTGCCGGATGATCCCGCAAAAGTTAAGCATGTGATTCTGCTCACCGATGGCGGCGCGGATATTACCGGCATTCCCGAAATGGTTAAAAAACTTTACGAAGAAAACGGCATTACACTTTCGACGGTGGGTATTGGCAACGATGCCGCGCCTTTTCTTAAAGATATTGCCGCGCTTGGCGGCGGACGTTATCACTTCACAAATAACGCGGGCAGCATCCCAAGCATCTTCACTGAAGAAACTACGCTTGCCACGCGCGCTTATATTGTTGAAGAATCTTTTTTCCCGACTCTGGTTAATTCATCGCCGATCCTTGCGAATATAAAAGAAGTGCCGCAGCTGCATGGCTATGTGGCTTCAAGTGCAAAGGACCTCGCGCAGGTGATTCTCAAATCGCCAAAAGATGATCCCATCCTTGCGACCTGGCAATATGGCTTGGGCAGGTCGGTTGCGTTCACCTCCGATGCCACGGGACGTTGGGCGCGTGACTGGGCGCGTTCGGAACTCTTCCCAATTTTTTGGGCGCAGGCCGTGCGCTACACCATCAACGATTCATTAAACAGTTCGCTGCAAATGACTATTGATGCGCACGGCGAAAAAGCAAACATCACGCTTGATGCGCGTGACCGCAGCGGAGATTTTCTCAACGCGTATCAGATCGAAGCCAATATCATTGCGCCCAACGGCGAGTCGCAAACCGTCACATTCACACAGTCCGCGCCGGGGCGTTATCAATCCGAATTCATCCCAAAAGAACAGGGCGTATATTTGATTCGTTTTTCAGGAACGACTGACCGCACAGGGAATCCCCCGCAGGGGGCTGTGCCAGCTCCCGTAGCGGAGACGACCGGCTGGGCTTTATCCTACTCCCCGGAATATCAACGCATCGCCTCTGACCCCGATTTGCTTTTGCGCCTCTCGGAAATTTCCAACGGTCAAGTTGCTTCGCCCAACCCCGCGGATATTTTCTCTCATAACCTGAAAGCCACGCGCGCATCGCAACCCGTTGCGCCAATATTGCTGCTCATCGCCGCGTTGCTTTTCCCCTTCGATATTGCAGTGCGTAGATTAATCATTACCAAATATGATTTGCTGCGCTTGCGCGACTGGTTCGCACAAAGATCATCGCGCACATTGCAGTCCGCGCAAGTGACCACCAGTCCGCGCATGGAGGCGTTGATGCAAGCCAAGAGCCGCGTGCGCGAGAATGTGCCTGAGCAGGTTGAAGTAAAAGAAGCGCCAGTTGGAACTCAGGTGATTGAAACGTCAAAAGAGGAAAAAATAATCCAGACAGAATCAACCACATCTGCTTTGCTGGCGCGCAAGAAAAATAGAAGGCAATAAAAAAACATCCTCAAACGAGGATGTTTTTTTATTGTGATGCGACATAAATGTCGCGCTACTTAAGTTTATTCCACTGTAAAGTTGAGCGTGCTTTTAATCACACCGTTGAAAAGCACATCGACCTTATAACTTCCAACGGGCCAGCCATCGGTGGGTTTGTCCATATAGAAGTTGATGCTGTAGGAACCATCCGTGTCAATATTAAGGTCAGACGAATCAATCAAGTAACCAGAGTCGTAGCCTTCGGCTTTATCTACATACCATTTGGAGGTAATCACGTTTCCCTTCACGCCGTTGGAAAGGTCGCCGACAACATAAACGGTGTCGTCTTTGCCAAAGACAGTTACTGCCTCGGCGCCGCCTTTATCCTTTGCGGTGCGCAGGTTGTCAAGAGTTGTGTCAGTGAGTGAACAAGCCAGTGTCGAGGCGATCAGGGCCAGCACAGCAAGCAGGATCGAAAATTTTGATTTCATTTTACATTCTCCTTTGGTTAATATTTTCTGATTATTGGATCTCAAGATAAATACGTTTGTTGATCGCGCCTTTGCTTTTGTAATCCACAACTTTTACTTTGCCAACTTCGGATGTGTTCATCACATGTGTGCCGCCATCGGCTTGCAGATCGAGACCGACAATCTCAACCGTGCGGACTTGCAGAATCCCTTCGGGCAGCAGGCTGATCTTGGTGCGGATCAAATCAGGGATTTGGAAAGCCTCTTCGCGCGGGAGAATCTTGACGCGGATATCGCGCGCCTCTCCCACCTCGAGATTTACTGCCGCTTCGATATTGCGCACCAACTCTCCGCGCATGGTTTCGAATTCAAAATCCATGCGTCCTTTGAGCGGGTCCATATCGCCGCCGGTGACCTTTGCGCCGTAATCGCGAAAAACCGTTCCGCAGAGGATGTGCATGGCTGTGTGGGTGCGCATCAAATTGTGTCGCCGCGCCCAATCCAACATCCCGGTTGCTGCGGAACCGGGGACGGGTAACTCCGCGCTGCCGCCGAGAAAATGGTGGACATCATCGCCTTGCTTCTTAACTTTTTCCACTGGGTAGGAAATACCCGCGACTTCTAGTGTTCCAAAATCGCAAGGCTGACCTCCGCCGCCCGGATAAAACGCGGAACGGTCAAGCACAACGGCGCGAGTTTCGGCATCCACAAATGTGATGGTTGCTGAAAACTCTTTAAGATAGGCATCGGTTTGGTAAAGAAGTTCTGTCATACTTTGATTATACCCGCGCGCGAGTATTACATAAAATATTAGTGTTAGATTAGAAAGCAATTCACCGCTTGACTTTGCCTCTCCATATATTGTATAGTAATCAGCGGCAATAAATTCAGGCGCTACCTGCGGGTCGTGCCTTTTGTTTGCCTAATACTCTTGCGCTCGCCCGCCGTCCTCGGTGGCGGGGACGCCGCCGAGAGCAGAAAAAATCTATTTGTAAATTCTATCGCAAGGAGAGGCAATGATTAAAGTCAGTGGTCTCACGAAAGACTATGGTGCGCGCCGCGCCATTACCAATGTAAGTTTCGATGCCCAGCAAGGCGAGATTGTGGGCTTTCTTGGTCCGAACGGTGCAGGAAAAACAACGACCATGCGCATCCTGACGGGCTACATGCCGCCAACAGATGGCGAAGCGATTGTGGCTGGATATGACGTGGTGGAAGAATCGCTTGAAGTCCGCAAGCGTGTGGGCTATTTGCCCGAGACGGTTCCGCTTTACACCGATATGGTCGTGTTTGATTATTTGAAATTCATGGGCGACTTGCGGCGCATTCCCAATGTAGATGCGCGCGTGGATGAAGTTCTGGATATGGTTGGTTTGCTTGAACGCTCCAATGGATATATTGGCAATCTTTCCAAAGGTATGCGTCAGCGTGTGGGGCTTGCCCAGGCGCTTTTGCATCGCCCCGAAGTATTGATCCTCGATGAACCGACTATCGGTCTCGACCCGGGTCAGGTGGTGGAAGTGCGTAAGTTGATCCGCGAGGTCGGTAAAGAGCGGACAGTTCTCCTTTCTACACATCTTTTAAACGAAGCGCAAAATATCTGTGACCGTGTGTTGATTATCAACAAAGGCAAGATCATTACCGAGGATACGACCGAAAATTTGCAGGCGCGTCTTATCGGCGGCGAGCGCGTTATCTTGCGCGTACGCGGTGAATCCGATGAACTTGCTGCGACTGTCCAGCAGGTGAAGGGCGTGCAAAGTGTGGAAACAAAGGAAGACGGCTCGGTTGAGTTTGAATTTTCCGCTGGCAAGGATGTGCGCCCAGAGGTTGCCAAGCACATCATTAAAGCAGGCTACGACCTGCTTGAGCTGCGTCCGCTCGGCATGAGCCTTGAGGAAATCTTCCTCGAACTCACCGGTGATTCTAAAAAGAAATAAAGTAACGCGACATAAATGTCGCGTTACCGCAAAAAGAGAGGAACCTTATGAGAAATATTTGGACGATCGCAAAACGCGAATACGATAATTACTTCAACAGCCCGCTGGCGTATGCGGTGGCTTTTGCCATCATGTTGATGCTGGGTATTTACTTTTCTCTGATTCTGTATGCCACCTCGGATCAAGCTATGTCGGGTGGGGGCGCGCCGGAGACCACACCGCTCAATTGGCTGTTCGTCTTTCTGATGATCTTCCTCAGCCCGGCGTTGACCATGCGCCTGATCTCTGATGAAGCGCGCATGGGTACGCTTGAGTTAATGCTCACAGCTCCCGTCCGCGATTTTGAGCTGGTCGCGGGGAAATGGCTGGGCTCGTTGATGTTCATCCTTTCAATCGCTTTGCTCACATTGATCTACCCGATCGTGATCAACAACTTTGTTGAACCCGGCATTGATTGGATGGTGATCCTTTCATCCTATCTTGGTCTGATCCTGGTGTGTTCCACGCTGCTGGCTTTGGGCACGGGAATTTCCGCGGTCTTTACCAATCAGTTTGCGGCGTTCTTTGTCACACTTGGTTTGTTCTTCTTCCTCTGGTTCATGATCAGCCTGCCGGCAAATATTTTGCCGCAAGGCGGGGAAGTGTTCAACTACCTGAGTCTTTCTGATCATTTTTCCCAATCCATGAACAATGGCACAGTCAATTTGGGAGATATTGTTTATTACGTTAGTCTGACCGCGTTGGGCCTGTTCGTTGGCTCGACCGCAGTTGAAATTCGGAGATGGCGCTAATGGCTGGAAAAAGTAAAAACCCCTCTGCGAAGTACGCCTTTATTGCACTCATTGTTGCGGCGATCGCCTGTGTATCCACTGGTTTGGTCGGCGCGGCGAAAGGTATGCTCGCGATCAAAATGTTCTCGCTTGAAGATGCAACGCTCAACATTGTTAATATCATTTTTCAAGTCAGCATTGCTCTGATATTCATTGGTTTGGCTGCGTATGCTTTAATGACGCCCGATACCGTTCGCCGTTTCTTTAGCGGACGTCAGGCGCGTTACGGTTCCAATTCGTTGATCATGTCACTTGCCTTTGTGGGCATTGTGTTTGCAGCGAATTATCTTGCTTACCAAAATCCCAAATCATGGGACTTGACCGAAGATAAAACCAACACGCTTGCGCCTGAAACTTTGAAAACACTTGAGTCCCTGCCTCAAAAAGTGAAAGCAACCGCATTCTATACCGCTGACCTTTCTGCGGCAGATGCCGATGCGTTATTTTTGAAGTTCAAATCGAACAGCAAGGGAAAGTTTGATTATGAATTCGTCAACCCGGATTTGGATCCGCTTGCCGCGCGCGAAGCAGGCATTACCGGTGACGGTAAAATTCTGCTTCAAATGGGCGAATCTAAAGAGGTCGCATCCTTCGCAGATGAAGGCGAGATCACCAAGTCGCTTATCCGTCTAATCAGTCCTGAGAAGCGCGCCGTTTATTTCCTGCAAGGGCATGGCGAAGCCGGGTTTGATGCTGAAAGTGGAAACCTGAGCTACTCGACCGCCAAATCCACTTTAGAATCTAAAAATTATACGGTTGATACGCTCAACCTGCTTGCTACAAAAGATTTTCCCAAAGATGCCAGTGTGATCGTAATCGCAGGCCCGCAAAAACCGCTCACGAAAGATGAAGTGATGCAGCTCAAGAAATATGTAGACGCAGGCGGCTCATTGGTTGTCATGGAAAACCCCGTTCAGTTTACCGAGTTTGGCGATTCTCCTGATCCCCTTGCCGATTATTTAACAGCCGACTGGGGCATCACGCTCAATAACGATGTTGTGATTGATTATGTCAATACGCAGAATCCGCTTCAGGCAGTTTCTTCATCCATTGGCTCACACCCGATCACAGCGAATCTCACTCAAAATTATATTGTCATCCTGCCGCAGGCGCGCAGTTTGAGCATTGCTGGAGAAAAAGAAAACGTAACACAAACTCCGCTGCTGCTTACGACAGAAGAATCGTGGGGCGAGACCAATCTGGTTCAGGGAGAAAATCCCCAACCCGATGGCGCTGACTTAAATGGTCCATTAAACCTCGCGGTTGCTGGCGAGAACTCAGCTACTACAGGGCGTGTGGTGGTTTTCGGTAATTCACCGTTTTCTGTTGACGATAACTTTAATGTATACGGCAACGGCAATATCTTCATCAACTCGGTAGATTGGGCAGCCGAGCAGGAAAACTTGATCAACCTGACTGTGCGCGAACCAAAACAGCGCACATTTGTCCCGCCGACGCAGATAAGTTTCTTAATCATTGTGGTGATTGCGATTTTTGTTCTGCCCGGTTTGGTTGTATTCGCCGGCGTCTCTTCGTGGATTTCACGTCGCAGGAGAGGTTAATTTATGGCTACCAAGAAGACCACTACAAAGAAAGTAGTCTTAAAGAAACCCGTTGTCCGCCGCTCTTCGCAGGCCGCCTCAAAAAAGCCGATCATTGGCTTGGGAACGCTCATTACCATTGTTGTATTTGCCGGCGTAATCCTTTTTGGACTTTTTCTTAATCGCCAACAGGAAAAATCCGCCGCAGAGGCCACACCAACCAAAGGAACTACTTTTGTCTTTGGTCAAAGTGATGGAACTCTCTCAAGTATTGAGGTCAAGCCAAGTGAAGGTGAGACGGTTAAACTTGTGAGTGACGCGAAAAATACCTGGGCGTTTGAGCTACCCGCGAAGGTAGAAGCAGATCAAGGGTTGGTTGCAGCCGCGGCGTCGCAGGTATCCGCTTTGCAGGTGGTTACTACTCTGCCTGCAAATGCTGACCCGTCCGTTTTTGGTTTGGATGCGCCTGTTTATGTAATCACACTTGGATTCGGCGGTAAATCGCGCGTTCTCGAAATCGGAAGCGCCACGCCAACCAACAGCGGATATTATGTCCGCGTGGATAAGGGAGAGATCGTGATTGTGGATTTGGGCGGGATCGATGCACTGACTCAGCTGGTGAGCTCTCCTCCTTATTTGAACACCCCCACGCCTACCGCGATTCCAGCGACCCCAACGCTGGTTGCGCCAACTGTAACTCCTGCGCCCGAAGCAAGCGTAACGCCAACCCCGTAATGTGTTATAGATAACCTGCCATTACCGACAACTTGTAATATAAGAGGATTGCAAGTCATCTGTAATGGCAGAGGGTATTGCTTTTCAGATTGAAAAAGTGTATTCTGATTTTGTAGTATTCGATAAACTCTTAAAAATTGGATGTGTGTGAATGGATGTAGACAAGATTTTGATGGTGGACGATGAAGAAGAATTTTCAGCGATTGCTAGACTGATCGAGATGGGGCGGCAAAAATCCTACGTCACGCTGGACGATATTCTGCATTTTTTCCCCGAAGCAGAACAAGACGTAGAACAGCTTGAAGAAGCCTTCTCGGCGCTCTTGAGTGCGGGTATTCCTTTCATGGAAGATACCTCCATGCCCGAACCCTCGGAAGAGGAATTAATCGCGGTTGAAGAAAGCCCTGAAGCCGAACCCGAACCCGACCTTTCGCTGGATGACTACCTGGCGAATATTGATACCGACGATACAATCGGTCTGTATCTTAAAGAAGTTAGCCGTGTTCCGCTTTTGACAGCGGTGGAGGAAGTGCAGCTCGCCAAACGTATTGAAGCAGGGCGTGGTGCACGTGAAGAACTCGCGCATGGAACCATCACCCCCAAGCATCGCCTTGAATTGCGTCAGGCAATCGAAGACGGCTGGGGCGCGCGCGAACATCTCATCACCGCCAACTCGCGCCTTGTGATCTCCGTTGCCAAAAAATATATGGGACGCGGCGTTCCCTTCCTCGATTTGATCCAGGAAGGCAATATTGGTCTTATCCGCGCGACGAAAAAATTTGATTATCGCCGCGGACATAAATTCTCCACCTATGCAACATGGTGGATTCGTCAGGCTGTTACCCGCGCCATCGCCGATCAGGGACGCACAATCCGCGTGCCGGTTCACATGGGTGATCAGATCAATAAACTTCTGCGCGTGCAGCATCAATTGACTCAAAGATTGGGAAGGGACCCAAGCGTCGATGAGATCGCCCTTGCGCTGGATGTGCCGCCCAAGAAAGTGGAGAACATGATTCTGGTGGCGCGCCGTCCGCTTTCTTTGGAGACTCCTACGGATGACGAAGAAGATTCCGTTCTTGGAGATTTCATCGAAGACGATGAAGCGCCTCCACCCGATGAGACCGCGACATATAACCTGCTGCGCGAACATCTCGGCGAAGTCCTGAACGGGTTGCCGCCGCGCGAAGTCCGCATCTTGCAGTTGCGCTACGGTTTGCTTGACGGACAGGCATACACGCTCGAGGAAGTAGGACGCAAAATGGGCGTCACCCGCGAGCGCGTGAGACAGATCGAGGCGCAGGCATTAAGCCGCCTGCGGCATCCCTCCATCCGCAGGAAACTGCGTGATTATTTAGGCGAATA
>VFKN01000070.1 GCA_009885525.1 Anaerolineaceae bacterium
CCCCCAAAGGGGGAAGGGAGTTAATCCCCTCTCCCTTTGGGAGAGGGCTAGGGTGAGGGAAAATTTTACGGGCAGGTTGGCTGTAAGATTGTATTGGTGACAGTGCCATGCAAAGTGACTGTGTCTGTTCCGATCATCGGCGCAACAAAGGGAAAGGTGATTACATGATCGAAAGCGGCAACGACTGTGACTGAATTGCGCACCGGGCTGCCTGATACCGTATGCGTGCCTTCACACGCCGCACCGTTTGCAGTGATCTGGATGTTGGCCATCGGTAATACCAGCACATCTGAAGCCGCATCTATGGTGCGCCACTTAATGCCGTTCGTATCGGTTGGATTGATCGAGGCGTAGGTGGCGCCTTCCTGAACGGCGTCGCGCAGGGCGACGAATTGGAAGAGCGCGAGGCTCGTTTCGACCGCGCCGGTCAGGATCATCAACAACACCATCAAGCTGATGGCAAGCTCCATCAGGCTTTGTCCGCGTTCTGTGTTTCGAGTGGGTGTGTTTAATTTTTTCATAGGTTTCATTTTTCTTTGGAGGCAATGCCGGATTTCAAAATCCGGCATTGCCCGCTTTTTTTATTATGGAACTGCTGGAGTGCTGGTATGTGTACAAGCACCATGCGGCGATGCGAACGTAATGGTTATTCCAGTAACAGTAGGATTTTGCTTTGAGAACGTAATTGTGAAGGCCGATATTCCTGAGCCAAGCGTGCCGGTTCCGGTGGTATAGCTGCCGCTACTAATTGATGCGCCAGTCAACGGAGGAATGCCGCTTGTGAAGCTTGTGCCGGTGCTGGTAAAGCCGATGCTATTCAACTGATAGTTGCTGGCGCCGACACCTGCACCACTCCAGGCGAGGTTTATGGATGTAATTGGCAATGATATTCCCAGATTATTGTTAACGCTCCAGGTCACAAAAGAATCACCATTGACCGCAGTCAACGTATAGGTTACGTCGCCGGTCGTACAGACTGGCACTGTAACAGTATCTGCCAAATCTGTGGCGGTGTTGTTGGCGCTGTTTGTCTCGGTATTGGTAGATGCGGCGGTAATCTGGGCGCTATTTGTTATGACGCCGCTTACCGCAGTTACTTTGCCCTTAACTGTGAAGGTGACACTGCTGCCGCTTGTCAAAGTGGGGATCACAATGCCCGCGCCCTGCATCAAAGCCACGGTTGTATTTCCAACTGTGGGGCAAGCCGCTCCGCTGCAGGTCACGCTGCCGCTGGTGGTAACATCCAAGCCGCTGATTGACGGGTCGGTGAATTTTGCGCCAGTTGCAGAAGCGGGTCCGCTGTTTGTTACCACGATTGTATAGGTTGCCACATTACCAGTATTGATGGCTGTGACACCGTCGGTCTTGGTGATTGCCAGATCAACAGGGTTGACGGTATCTGCCGGATCTGTGGCATCGTTGTTGGCGATGTTTGTGTCGGTCCTGTTGGCTGGGGCTGCAATTTTGGCAGCGTTTGCCAGGGTGCCGCTTGTGGCAGTCACCGTGCCAGTCACTGTGAATCTGATGCTGCTGCTGGCCGGCATGGTGGGGATCACAATGCCCGCGCCCTGCATCAAAGCCACGGTTGTATTTCCAACAGTGGGGCAAACCGCTCCGCCTGTAACTATCCCACAGGTTACGCTGCCACCAGTGGCAACATTCAATCCTGCGATTAACGGGTCGGTGAATATCGCGCCATCGGCGGGATTAGCTGCGCTGTTTGTGACCACAATTGTATAGGTTGCCACACCGCCAGTGTTGATGGTGGTGACACCGTCGGTCTTGGTGATTGACAGGTCAACAGGCGGGTTTGAGGCGGTAACCGTATCCGTCTTGGTTTTGCTGTTATCACCGGATATTGGGTCGGTTGTGCCCGCTGGGAGATCAACCTTTGCAACATTGTTGACGCTGGTGCCGCTTAGCGCAGTGACAGTAGCTGTCACTTTGATCTGATAAGTTTGGCCAACAGCCAGTGTTGGCAATTGAAAGGCGCCGGATTCTAACTGCGCTGCAGTGGGTGGTGTAACGCACTGCCCGGGGGTCAAGGAACAAACTACTGTGGTTTTGGACAAACCGGTTGCGAACGCATCAGTCAGGCGCGCGCCTGTAACGACGGTCGAAGGTCCGCCGTTGGTGACGGTGATCGTGTAAACAGTGCTTGCGCCCGAAGCGACACTGGTGGTGCCGTTGTCTTTCGTGATGTGCATATCGGCAATTGGGCTTGAGACACTATCTGAATCCGTGGCGCTGTTGTTGCCGGGCACTGCTTCAATCGCTCCCACAGGAACGGCAATCGTCGCTGTGTTGGAAACATTGCCGCCCCCGATGATGACATCGGTTTTAACTGCGATCTGATAGGATTGACCAGCGGCTAGAAGTGGGAGCGCAAAAGTACCGGATTCCAATTGGGCAATCGTGGGCGGCGTAACGCACTGTGATGTTCCAGAACAAGCGATACTTGCTTTGGACAAGCCCGTAGCTGCCGGATCTGAAAGTATTGCGGATGTGATGGCGCCCGGTCCGTTGTTGATCACGGTGATAGTGTAGGTTGTCGTACTGTTTGCGGGCACGAGTGAAATACCATCGGTCTTGGTAATGGCAAGATCGGCATTCGGCACTGTGGCCGCGATGTCTGAATCCATGTCGGGGCAGGTAAAACCGGAAATGCTGGCGAAGTGAACAACGATTCTTTCTGAACCGTTTGGTACATAAGGATGCTTCCAGCTGGTTGTAGCAACAATGGAAGCCCCGCTCGCAGGGATGATTGTGCTTGCGGAAAAAGTGAGATGACCTGTTTGATCACTTCCGGTCCATACCACTGCGCCTCCAAATGAGACTTGTTGGATCTCTGGGGCAGGATTGGCCGTGGTGTCGAAGTAAACCTCCACCTGGCTGACCGTGACCGCGTAATTATTAAGATTGTTGATTGTCATGCCGAAAGGCACAGATAAATCCAACGCTGTGTGCGTGAGAATACACGCGGTGGGCGGGATGACTGAGACCGTTACTGAAGCAGGATCGGAATTTACATTCGTCGAGGTGGCGGTGGCGGTGTTGACGATACTCGTTCCTACATCGGTGGAAGTGGTTACGTAGGTTCCAGTACAGGTGGTCGAGGCGCCCAGTCCGAGTGCGGTCGCGGCACAAACCGGGGTGCTGCCACGGTATCCCGGTAAAATAGCCAAGCCTGTGAGATTGGCACCCCCCGTATTAGTAAGCGTATAGGTGTAGTTTATGGATGCGCCCGCTCCCGAAACAATCAACGCCGGAACAGTAATCTCCAACTTTAATCTTGAGGCGGGGAAAGTGACGACTTGCGACACCACCGGAATGGCCGCGTAAGTGGTAATCCCAAATACCGCCGAGGTACTTGCCTGACCGAGCACAACGCCGGCATCCAAATCCGCTTGTGAAATGAAGCGTACGCCTGTGCACAGTTTCGTCCCACCCGGGGCGATCGTGGCAGTGGGGGTGGCGCAGGTGATGTTCAACCCGCCGTTTGTATCTGCAACCGTGAACCCGCCAACCGGCGCTGACAAGGTGGTATTGCCGCTATTGGTGATGGTGTAGTTATAGGTAATCTGGGTATTTAGTGCGGACGCCACATTGGGTGTTGGGTTTGATGCAAGGCTTACAACAGGGTGACGCTCCGGGTCTACGGCCGTGGTTGCCTGGGCTGTGAAAGCTCCTGCAGTGGCTGTTGCAGTAATAGTGATCGGAATATTGGCGCCGGTTGTGGCATTCACGTTATCAATATCTGCCTGAACAACAGCGTATGGAACAGCGGCTGTACAGGACTTTGTGGTGCCGGCAGCGATGACTCCAGTGCAGGTAATACTGGGGATGACGCCCAAGCCTGAAAAACTGTTAATCGAAATGCCCGATAAAGTGAGCGGACCAGCCCCGTGGTTCGAGACATTAAATGTATAGGTGATCGTTTGAGTTTGAGCGTTGTACGCAGGCGGTACTTCACCGGTTGTTGCAACCGTCCCAATGATGACCATGGTTAAGTCTGAGGTATAAACTGTTGCAGTAGATGTCGCTGTAATGGATGTATCCACCAGGGAGCCAAGCACGTACTTTTGATAGATTGCATTGGCGGTCGCAATATTTGTCAGGGTGCCGGCCGAGACTTCCGTTGGCGTAACCGAATGCGCCATTGTACATGTGACACTTGCCAGGGGTTCAATGGTTGTGCTACCCGTACAGCTTGTAATGGCGCCTAGCTTGTCGTCTGCAATGCTATAAGAGTTCATGGTGACATTGCCTGTGTTTGTCAGCACATAGGTATACGTAACATTGCCACTCACCACGGGGGTGGCGGTTTTAACAAGGCTGATTGTGGCGTTTTGAGTCGCATAGATGGTATTTGAAGCCGAGGAGCTGGGTGTGCCAGTTGCAACATTGGTCACAAAACCTGCATTCAGATCGGCTTGTGTAATGTTATACGTCCCCGTGCAGACGTATGTCTGGCTTGCGGCAAGCGAGGCCGGAGATGCCGGACAGGTAAGCGGCGTTACTTTCCCGGCTGGGTCGGTGATTGCAAAAGGTCCAGCCAGGTTGGTTAAGCCAACGTTGGTGAGGGTATATGTATACGAGATGGCCTGGTTAAGGGTATCAAACGTTGTGGGTGATGGGCTGATGGAAAGACCCGGTGCTCCATTGGTTGGGACATATGTCGGAGCAACACCCGTGACACCAATATTCACAGAAGCCAGGATGGTACGCTCGCTGGAGGAGGTGATCACAAACGGTTGAAGGGGAACCAGCGGAACAATGGGTACCCATTGCGCGGTAACCGTAACCTTGATGCGATGTCCATTTTGGGCAGTAGTAAACGCGCCGCAGGCAGGGTTGACGGGATTTAAATCAATTGTTTCATTTGCTTCTATGATCCCATTCCCATTTGTGTCCACCACCCCGGAATCAAAACCAATATTAATATTTGTGAAGTTAATAAGGAACCCAAGTCTTCTGGCTGCAGCCTCGATCCCAGAGCAATCCTGATAGTATGGCTTACCGCTTGAGCTGATGCCCGTGGCCGAGCCGTAGCGCGCAGCCTGGCGCGCAGCGCTGACTGTGGATGCGTAAATGAAAAGCAGGCGCCCGGTTTCCATCATGCCGAAGAGCAGCAATAGTAAAACAGGCAAAGCCAGCGCAAATTCCACTATGGCTTGCGCTTTGGTCTTTTGTTTTGAGTATAAAAATAAATTACGCATATTGATCATCCTATTAATTCTCGGTTTATTGCTCGTTCTATAAATTAAAAAAATCAAGCACGAAAAAAGTAGATGGAAATAAAGACTTTGGCTTTACAAATTATGTCGTACTCTATATAACAGTTTCAAACTGGTGCGATGTTTGCTTCTATGGGGTAACTTATTATAAATCAATAGTGAGGTTTTCAAATCCTACTTTGGGACTACCATGCCGATCCAATTCGGGATAAAGAGAATAAAGAATGCGCTCAAGATCAGAAACGGACCGTACGGCAAAAAGACCATCAACACGTTCTCTTTATACTTCCTGGCGATCAGCATAAAGACAACCATCAAAGCGCTAAAGACTCCTCCAAATAGGATGCCTTGCAACAAACCAAACCAGATGAAGGGCCATCCAAGCAGCAATCCTAAAACTCCGGCAAGAGTTACATCTCCAAAGCCGAGGGCTTCTTCGTCATCGGGCTGCTGGCCTGCTTTCGTCATGCGCCACGCGCGATAGCGGGTAAACAGCACGCCAAAGTAATACAACCCAAACATGATCAAAAAACCAGCCACTCCGCCTATCAAGGTGCGCTTAGGACCGTGATTCAGCCAGCCGGCTCCGAATCCAAGAAGGGCACCGAAGATTGTGGTGGGATGTAATATCAGGCGGTGCTCCATATCAATGACGAATATCAGCGCGAGGTACGCGGTCACAAACATCGAAAGCAGGTAGCCGAGGTTGGCAGGGGCATTCATCCAAATGTAAACGCTCAAGCCGATCAGCGCAATCACTGTCAGCCAGGTTCGTATGGAGCGACGCCGACCGCATTGCCTGCAAGCCTTGAACAGCAGGTAATCCGCTGGCTCGTGGAACTGTCCGCATTGTGGGCAGGCAGGTTTGCTGAATTTCCGCGTGACCGGCAGGACATCCGACAGATAGTTTACAAGCACGCTTAAGAGAAACCCTAAAATAGTTGGAATTAAAATAAGACCATTCATTATCTTTAATTATATACTATAGATGTCTGAATAAAAATTGTGTTGGTAGATTGTAATGTTCTTGGCGAAATATAGAAACTGACTTACAATCCCAAAGACCCTGAAGGTTTTTGCACAGCACCCTGTCGGAAAACCTTCAGGGTTTGATTATCTAACTCACCTTACGCAAAATGATATGTCTTTGCGAGGACGCTCTTGTTCTTCGTCCGACACTTGCACCGCGCTGCGGATGCAGTGCAGGTGAGCAATCCACTCTTGCCTGTCCGAGATTGCTTCGCCGCTAAAAGCAGAGCGCGGCTCGCAATGACATCAATTTTTTAGTAAAAGCGCGTAAGGTGAGTTCTAACTCTTTGAGAGGAGTTTTTAAAAATGGAAGAATTTATTATTGAAGGCGGTGTTCCGCTGCGAGGTGAAGTGACGCCCTCGGGAAATAAGAACGCGGCACTGCCTTTACTGGCCGCGTGTTTGTTAACCGAAGAACCGGTCACATTGCACAACCTGCCGCAGATCCGTGATGTACATGCCATGCGGAAATTGATCGAAAGTCTCGGCGCGCTTGTAGAAGAAGTGAACGCGAATACGTGGCGCATCACCACTCGAGAATTAACCGCGTCTCACCTTGACCCGGATCTTTGCCGCCGAATTCGAGCGTCGATCCTCATCGCGGGACCCGTCCTCGCGCGTGCCGGCGGGCTGCGCCTTCCGCCCCCCGGTGGAGATGTAATCGGCCGCCGCCGCTTGGATACGCACATCATGGCGTTGCGCGCGCTTGGCGCGAAGATCCACTACGACCGCGTTTTTGAAATCGACGCCGATGAACTCCACGGCGCGGATATTCTCCTGGACGAAGCGAGCGTCACCGCTACTGAAAACGTGGTCATGGCGGCGGTGCTTGCCAAAGGCGAAACACACATCCACAATGCCGCATCCGAGCCGCACGTGCAGGAACTTTGCCGCTTCCTTAATATTTTGGGCGCAAAGATAGAAGGGATCGGATCGAACACGCTGCATATTACGGGTGTATCCCGTTTGAATGGCGGCGAATTCACTCTGGGCCCAGACCTGCTCGAAGTGGTCAGTTATATCGGCGCGGCGGTGGTCACGCACGGCGAAGTGCGTATCCACAACGCGGGTGTTGAGCATCTCGGCATGGTGCAGCAGGTTTTCCATCGTTTGGGTGTTCATTGGCAAGTGGAGGGCAGCGATATTTTTGTGCCTTCCGAACAGTCGCTGGTGATCGCCTCCGATCTGGATGGTGTCATCCCCGAGATCAAGACCAACATCTGGCCCGCCTTTCCCACTGATCTGACCAGCATCGCCATCACTGTCGCGACGCAAGCCTCCGGTTCCGTTTTGTTTCACGATTGGATGTTTTCAGGGCGCATGTACTTTACCGATAAACTGGTCGGCATGGGCGCGCGCATCATCCTATGCGACCCGTACCGCTGTTTGATTCAGGGCCCCACGCAGTTATACAGCGAAAGGCTGGAGAGTCCCGATATCCGCGCGGGTATGGCGCTGCTGCTGGCTGCCCTGGCTGCCAAAGGGACTTCAAAGATCCGCAATATTATTCAAATTGAACGCGGCTACGAAAGGGTGGATGAGAAATTGCGTTCGCTTGGCGCTCAAATCAGAAGGGATACTGAATAAAACTTGTGCTTTGTAATAGATTTTATCGATGGTCAGTACTTCACGATTTTGGAGTCAATCAGCTTGCTGATTGACTGGCTGCGAAATTAGAGACGCTGGTTTTGTTGATTTTCCAATCCACCTTGAAAATCTATTTAGAGAAAAAATATCTTCTCGTCAGTACTTTTGTGTCATATCCCGTCGGTTGAATGTAAGCAATAGGCTGTTAACCCGCATGTTATAATTAATTTGTAATCACCATTTTTTATATTCGCAAAGATTGGCGTAGGCCCACCCTGACGATTTAGCTTTCACTCACAAGTGTCGAAGGGTTAGCGGATAAGATTATTCATTTTGAGTAAACCTTGGCTGTAATGTCAATTCAGTACCTGATTACTCATTATGCTTGGAGAAAAAAATGAAACAAAAAAAACAAATCCCCTTCTTTTTATTAATATTAATCGCTTTGGTATTTCAGCCAGCCTGGATAAGTTCCGCACCTCTTCGACAGGATGGTGATATTACTGGTCCCATTATTGTCGGCGAAGAAGTAACGCCTCTTTCCAGTGTTGCGCTCAGTACGCTGCCATTGGCTGACGATACGGGCATGCAAAAAACAACTCATCCCTCAATAATTCCTTTACAAAATGAAGCGGATCAAGGCAAACGCGGTACGTGGGATCGTTTGAATGTACCGATTGACCCGCTGATCCAGTCTGGGGTTACGCAGGATATGTCCGCCCAAGCAACGCTAGCTCCACTTTTAACTTTTGATGGGATCGGTAATCCGGCTGCTTGCAGCACATGCACCCCGCCCAATGTAAATGGGGATGTCGGACCGAATTACTACGTGCAAATGGTGGAACAAACTAAGGTTGCGGTTTATAGCAAAGCAGGAGGGCCACCGCTCAAGGGTCCAATTGATTTTGGCGCATTATGGCCACCTGCAGATAATTGCGTAGGTAATAGCGGAAGCCCGATTGTGTTGTATGATCCCATGGCAGATCGTTGGGTGTTCGCCCAAAATGGGAATAACAACTACGTATGTTTTGCCGTTTCCAAGACTGCTGACCCCACGGGAGAGTTCTGGCTCTACGGTTGGGATCTCGGCGTTTTTTCGGATTATTTAAAGATTGGCGTGTGGCCCGACGGCTATTACATGTCGGCTAACGGAATTGTGTTTGCCCAGTATGCTTTTGATCGGGCAAATATGCTGCTCGGTCAGGCGGCAAACTACCAGAAAGCTGTTCCCCCCCTCATCAATTCAAATTTTTACATGCCCAGTGACTTTGATGGTGCAACTCCCCCGCCAGTAGGGACTCCAAATTATTTCTACACATTTAAAGATGGTACCTATCATGGCAGCGGTAATGACCGTCTTGAAGTATACGCATTTCATGTGGATTGGGCCACTCCTACGAATTCAACATTTTCCGCTTCCCCGCAGAACTCTTTTGATATTGCGCCGTTTACGTACACCGTCTGCGGATACTTTCAAGCCGACTGTATTGGTCAGTTGGGAACAAGCCAGAAGCTTAATGCTAAGAGTGAATTCCCTATGTTCCGCTTCCCATACCGTAACTTTGGAGACAGCCAATCGCTTGTCGGTGCGTTCACTGTGGGCGGCGGATTAGGCGAAGCGGGTGCGGCGATCCGTTGGTTTGAACTTCGCAATCCGGGTACCGGCTGGACGTTATATCAGGAAGGCACGTTCGATCCGGGCGATGGAAATGACCGCTTTATGCCGAGCATTGCCATGGATAAGATTGGGAACATTGCCCTGGGATATTCAGTTTCCAGAAGTACCATGAACCCATCCATTCGATATACAGTGCACCGCGTTGGGGATGCGCCTGGAACAATGCAACCGGAAGCTACAATGTTCGCAGGCAGTGGATCACAAACCGGGGCGGCAACCGACTGGGGAAGTTACAGTTCAATGAGTGTGGATCCCTCTGATGATGCTACCTTCTGGTACACCAACGAATATTATGCAGCCGACAGCGCCACCAATGCATGGCAGACCCGTATCGGAAAACTATTCAAAATTACGATGTTTTCTTCCACTGTCAAGTCCATCGGTATCCACGACGGCTGGGTACTCGAATCCACTGAAAAAAGCAACAAAGGTGGAACGTTGAACACATCAGCGACCACCTTCAACCTCGGCGATGATGCCGCAAAGAAGCAATATCGTTCCGTCCTTTCCTTCAAAACATCAGGTTTGGATGATAAAGCGTATGTTACCAAAGTCACGCTTAGGGTAAAGAAGGCCGGCGTTGTCGGCGGTGGTAACCCAGTCTCCAAATTCAAAGGGTTCATGGCTGATATTAAGAAAGGCTTTTTTGGCACGAAGCCCGTGTTGACTCTCAGCGATTTTAACGCTGCTAATACAGTTGTGGGCAAGGCCTATGGCCCATTCACCACTGCTGTATCCGGCGGTTGGTACAACATCACTCTGGCAAGTCCAAATAGTTATGTCAATAAACTCGGCCTCACGCAAATCCGTCTGCGCTTCAAATTGGATGATAACAATAACAAGATTGCTAATATCCTGAAGTTATACAGCGGCAACGCAGGCGCAACAAGTCGTCCTCAATTGATCATTGAGTACTACATTCCGTAGGAATACTTATCACTTACTTCGCAACAAAAAAGGAAGCCGCAAGATTGCGGCTTCCTTTTTGTTGCGACTAATCTGTATTTTTACGGACCGACAAAACTCAAGGTCTCTATCTTTATCACAAGCCTAAGTAGATCGTCACTTTTGCTATCCCCAATATACCAACTCTTGTCATGAGCGATTTCTTTGTTCTTTGCTTTTATCCATACATAGGCGTACCAAGACCCTGCTGGGATATTAACTATGGTAGAGCCGTTTTTCTTGAGGGAGAACCCTAAAGAACCGCACTGACCAAAACTATTCTTTTGAGTAAGATTTAAAGATACGGTGACATCGCCTCCAGTTTGGTTTTCTAGGCGTATTCTATGTAGAAACCCAGCCTCGGCCACGTTTAAAGGATGAAGACAGCCGCCACTAGATGCTGCTGTTGTTGCCGTCGGCAGGAAAACCGGAAGGGTGGGAATCAACAGCGGCTCGGGGGTAAAGGTCGGCAGCGGAGTTGGGCTGGCCGCTTCGGTGGGGGGCGGCAGCGTGGCGGTTGGCTTTGCTATTTCTGTAGCAGCTACCATTGTCCATGCAGCTGAAACGGCTGTGTTTTGTACGTCAGCCGGATTCATTGTTGGGGCAGCGGGAGCGCCGCAGGCTGTCAGGAAAACTGCCAGCACCAACAGAATAGGAAAAATACGTTTTAACATTTGATCTCCATTTTTATAATTAGTTTTTCACTACCGTGCGCCCAAACCCTAAAGGTCTGGCCAGCTTTCGTACAAACCTGATCAACAGAAAAGACCTTTAGGGTTTCTTACGAAGGACATGCAGGGTAAAGAAAGTTTTTATTTTGCAGACACGCCTTTGCTGGTTATTGTCACTGTGACATTACCGCTGGGTGCCAGTCGAAAACTTGTTGAGAATTTTTTGCCATCCACCCACACTAAAGCAGCACAGCTGCCGGATGGGATTTTTGCGCCTATTTTACTTTTGCGGCCCACGGGAAAATTAACCTCTGCATAATAGCCATCTTTGGTTGTGCATTGTAAAGAGACAGTGGCTTGCGTTTTTGCCTGATTACTCACGGTAACCTTGCCTGAAGGCAAATTGGGCGGCATTGTGCCATAGGTTTGCGGGTAGGTTATTTCACCGGTTGGGGTGGCGCTTGCTCCGCTGATCGGCGCAGTTGTCGGGGTGAAAGTGAATGTGCCGGGACCGGGTGTATTTATAAACGGAGTGCCGGTTCCCAAAGTCGCCGTCAATGTCAACAGGATTGAGTTCTGGGTTTCTGTTGCAGTAACATTCACTGTAGGCGAAGGTGCTACCGTGAGCGTCTCTATCACTACAACTGGTGTTTTGCTTGGCTGTAGCGTTGGGGTTGGCATGGCTTGAAGTGTTTGCTGCACCAGCGCATCTGAGGTCGCCCGTAGATCTTTTTCTGAGATCGGAGATGGATTAACCTCCGCTCCCGATGGAACGGAAGGTTGTGCGAAAGATCCACATGCACTGATCAAAAGACCGAGTGCGATCATTAAGAAGAATATTTTTTTCATACCCATCTCCTGTGCAAGTATTCTAGTTTTGACGGATCACATCCATGAATTGCGTAACCACTTCGCGCAACATGCGCTCGGGCAATGCGCCGACCTGACGATGCACGACTTTGCCTCCTGAAATGAACAGCAAAGTAGGAATGCCTTGAATGCCGAATTTCTGCATCCACTCCGCGTGGTCGTCGGTGTTGACCTTTGCCACAATGAGCTTGCCTTCCTGTTCCTTCGCCAGTTTATCGAGCGTCGGTGCGATCATCTTGCAGGGGCCGCACCACGGCGCCCAAAAGTCCACGATCACAGGCAACTCAGATTGCATCACTATTTTTTCGAAGGACTCGTCCGTAATGTGAATAGGTTCTCCAGTCATTTTTTAACTCCTTTCTTGATATTTTCTTATACGGCTTCATTCGAAGCCAGTATCGTAAACGAGGTGGATATTTTCGCAGTCTTGCCAAGCATTGCGCTGACAGAACAATACTTTTCTTCCGAAAGGTGAACGGCTTGCGCGACATCTTTTTCCTTCAATCCGTTGCCGTGCAGGATGTATTCTACATGAATTTCAGTATATACCCTCGGCGGATTTTTCGCACGCTTACCGCGCACGTTGATCTTTAAGTCGGTCACGTCCTGACGTTTTTTCTTCAGGATACCCAAAATATCATCACCGCTGCAACCAGCCAGTGCCACCAACACAGTTTCCATGGGACCAATACCTGTTTGGTTTTCCAACTTGCCGATCTGCACTTGTGCGCCGTCTTTGTTGGTTCCCAGAAAAGCAGTACCCCCTTGCCAGGAAGTAGAAATTTCACGCCACGAATCATCCATTTTGCCTCATTCAAAAGAAAAAGTATAACATAAATTCCCTGATACATTGTTGCCTGTAGAGTATAATCGCCGCTCATGACAAACCTTTTATCCCGTTGGAAAGAAAGCCTTTCCCGTACAAGTAAAGTTGCTTTTGGGCAGCTAGCCTCCATCCTCGGCGCGTCCGAGATCACCGCTGAAACATGGGACGATCTCGAAGCCCTTCTTTTGCAGGCAGATATGGGAATTGAGACCACCAATTCGGTTCTGGATGCGTTGAAGCGCGTCGCGCGCAGCTCGGGTTTGACTCGCGCCAGCGATTTATCCTCTGCGCTTCGAGTGGAACTACTCGCGCGCCTCGAAACCCCGCCCACGCTGAATTTCGACTCAAAGCCGACGATTATCCTCGTGGTCGGGGTGAATGGCTCAGGCAAGACCACCACCATCGCCAAACTTTCCGCGCGCTTTCACTCCGAAGGCAGGCAGGTTTTGCTCGGGGCGGCGGATACTTTCCGCGCCGCTGCGACCGATCAGCTTCAAGTGTGGGGCGAGCGGTTAAATATCGAGGTGATCACTGGCGCCCCCGAATCCGATCCGGGCGCGGTCGCATTCAACACAGTTCAAGCCGGCGTAGCGCGCGGCGTGGATATCATCTTCATCGATACTGCCGGACGCTTACATACGCGTTTTAATTTAATGGAAGAATTGAAAAAAGTAAATCGCGTAACCGGCAAGGCCTTTGCGGGCGCGCCGCACGAAGTCTGGCTGGTGCTGGATGCAACCATCGGGCAAAACGCCTTGCAACAGGCGCGCTCATTTAAAGAAGCCGTGCACGTTACGGGCGTGATCTTATCGAAACTTGATTC
This sequence comes from Anaerolineaceae bacterium, assembly GCA_009885525.1. Taxonomy (GTDB): domain Bacteria; phylum Chloroflexota; class Anaerolineae; order Anaerolineales; family Villigracilaceae; genus Villigracilis. The sequence continues at coordinate 13,667 of VFKN01000070.1, forward strand.
ATCCGCGCGCGGCGGAATGGCGTTTGCAATTCAACGCGAACTTGGGTTGCCGATTTTGTTTGCGGGTCTGGGAGAAAAAACCGAAGACCTGCAACCCTTTAATCCCGGCGCGTTTGTGGATGGTATATTAGCCAATTCAGCGTAACGCGAGATTTATTTCGTGATGTAGTTTTATTCAATCAGGAGTTCTCATGCAAGATTTACTTAATCGTTTAAAAATATCCAACGAATTAGCCCAACAATTATTGGAGCGTCTTTGACCTCACCGGCAAAGAAATTCAACTTGCACAGCTTGAAAAAGAAATAGGTCAGCCCGATTTTTGGAACGATTCGACCAGCGCCCAGCGGGTGATGAAGACCGTTTCAAACCTGCGCGATGATGTTGAATCATGGGGCAAAGTAAAACAACACATCCACGATCTAATTGAACTCGCACGGCTGGATGATGAGTCCTTGCGCGCTGACCTGGAAAAAGAGATCGCCGACCTCGAGGCCGATCTTGAAAAACGCGCGTTTGCAACGATGCTTTCCGGCATTTATGATCGTGATGATGCCATTCTCGCCATCCATGCCGGCGCGGGCGGAACAGATTCGCAGGACTGGGCGGGCATGCTTGAGCGCATGTATTTGCGCTGGGCCGAAGACAACGGCTTCAAGACCGAAATTGTTGACTCGACGCCCGGTGAAGAAGCGGGCATTAAAAGTGTGACGATCGCTGTCAGTGGTGCTTATGCATTCGGTTATTTGCGTTCCGAAAAAGGCGTGCATCGTTTGGTGCGTCTTTCCCCGTTTGATGCCGCGCATCGCCGGCATACTTCCTTCGCGTTGATTGAAGTCCTGCCGCAAGTTTCAATGGAAGAAGCGAATATTGATATTGCCCCCGGCGATATTAAATTGGATGTCTTTCGTTCATCGGGCGCGGGCGGGCAGAATGTGCAAAAGAATGCGACCGCGGTGCGGCTTACGCATCTCCCAACCGGAATTGTGGTTACATGTCAAAACGAACGCTCGCAATCTCAAAACCGTGAATTTGCTATGAATATCCTGCGCGCGCGTCTGCTGGAATTAAGAACAGCCGAAAAAGATGAAGAGCGCGCCATCCTTCGCGGCGAATATACCAAAGCCGAGTGGGGCAGTCAGATCCGCTCGTATGTGCTGCATCCCTATCAAATGGTCAAAGATCATCGCACCGAGCACGAGACCGGCAACACCCAGTCCGTATTGGATGGCGACCTGCTCAGTTTTATGGAAGCCTTTTTGAAAAGTTCGTATAACAAATAATTATTCATGGAATAAAAAAAGAGCGAGTCCAAGACTCGCTCTTTTTTATGTTTTGTTTTATCCGCCGGTAGCAACGCGTTTTTCAAGTGTGCGGTTGAACAGGTCTTCCTGTTCTTCCGTGGCTGATTTATATGACTTTGCGCGAACTTTGCCTTTACCTTTGGATTTTTCAAGCGCTTGCTGCCATGCCATCTGCATTGCTGTAAATTGTGGCTCAACAGGTGCTTCAACATCCATCTTGTAATCATCTTCCTGTTTCTTACCTTTGCTTTTACGCTTGTCACCGCTGCTGCTGGTAGTGCTGCTCATGCTCTTTTTGCGGTCTTCGCGTTCGGGCTTTGGTTCTTCGATGACTTCAGGCTGCAGGGCTTTCATGCTCAAGCGGATTTGTCGTTTGCGACGGTCAACTTCCAGAACCTTCGCTTCTATCTCTTCGCCGTCTTTGACCACTTCGCTGGCGGTTTTTACATAACCGCGAGTGAGTTCGCTGACGTGAATGAGACCGGGGCGCTCAGCGCCGAAATCGACAAATGCGCCGTAAGTTTCAACACGAACGACTTTGCCTTTTACAACCATATCGGGTTCGATCTCTTTCCACTCATAGCGGAGTGGTTCGATCATGGTCAATTCAATCCGGTCTTTTTTTACGCGACGTACCCAAACGTCTACAGTTTGCCCCTCTTTTACAACATCTTCAACTTTGTTAACTGCTTCTTGTTGGAGTTGTGAGATGTGGATCACACCGGGAAGACCCTGACCGATGTCCACAAGCGCCCCCGCGAGAGTTGTCTTCAAAATTTTGCCGCTAAGTTTTGTTTTTGGTTCAAGCGTTACGGCGAGTACGCTGTCGGGTGTTGTCATAAGTCTACTCCTACTATGTTTTGAAATAATGCCGAAAAAAGATTATACCTGCCGGACAAAAATACGTCAATATGAAATGCGTTTTTGATTACAATGCAAATGTCATTGTAATTGCATGGTTTTGTGTTATTACAATGTGTTACTCATCATCACATTTGCGATTTCGAATCCAATGGTTTCATATAAAACCTTGCGGCAACGGTAATTATTTCTTATATTTTATCGGATTTACATCTCTTTTTTTTTCGTCTTTCACCTTTCTCTCCCTGGCATAATAAAATGTCTCACGCAACTGCGGTGTGATTAAGCCAGTTTCGCGATGCCCCATGTGTGTGCCGTGGAATTGCATAAAGCGGAACCAGAAAATGGATGGAATATTTTTTAACAACAAGCCTTCACGTGTGGCGTGCCAGAGATCGCTGAGAATGTTGGCAGTTGTCAAACGCGCAAAATCGTATAAGTTGAAATGAGATTCAGAATGGATTTTCTTGAACGCCATGGCTTCACGCTTATAGCGGTTAAAGACTCCGCGCGGGGTTTCATTGTGGACGTGGATAATCTCCGCTTCGGCGATATATGCAATATCGTAGCCTTGTTCCTTTGCCCACTTTGCCCAAGCCAGATCTTCCAAACCTGTGATCTCTTCATCATAAGGATTTTTTTTCCATAAACTTTTTCGAATGGCTGCGTTGGCGTTATTGCAAAATGCGGTGATCTGTTTTGGCTTGCTTTCATTTGGATACCATTGATGAAAAATTTGCCGCTCTGAAAATTTCGCGAAGTCGGGTCCGCGCTGCTTGCCATAGGTCAATGCCACGCTTGAGTCTTCAAATGGGCGCAGTAACGTTTCGAGCCAATCCGGATAAACGGGATAGACATGAGCACTGGCGATGACAACTAACTCGCGCGTCGCAGATCTAATCCCGATATTGAGCGAACGTCCAAAGGTGAATTCCTGCGGACTGATATGTACGATCTTCGCGCCAAAATATTCGGCAATTGAAACAGTTGCATCCGTCGAACCGGAGTCAACGAGAATCACTTCCATATCTTTGAGTGTTTGCTGTTGCAGTCCTTCAAGCAAACGCCCGATATGTTTCTCTTCGTTGTATGCGCGGATGATGATGGAGCAGGTTTTACCAGTTATTATTTTTTTCATACCCAAGTTTGATCAACAGATCGCCGGCGATATCTTTGAATATCTTTTTATGCTCATCGCTGAAATGTTTTTTCCATTCGCCTGTTTTGCCGGAGCGGAAGGTGGGGGATTTACTCGGGTTGATGGATATTTTGAGGGCCTCGAGGATTCTATTTGTGGGCACATGAAGCGTTACTCGTTTGCTGAAATGCTCGAGGATGCGATTCAAAGTGGCGGCGCGGTTTTCAATCAAATCTTCGAAATGAATCGATAAGATTTCCGGGCGATCCAGCCAACCGAGATAAGGCGCGAAACGTTCCGTGATATTTGGGAATTCGATCTCTGTTTCGGGTCTACCTAAAATGCTGACTTCCAACCGCGAATCAAAATTTGGTAGGGATTGATAATAGGCGTGGTGAACGTGACGCGTCTCCATTTCAGTCACATAAAAAACATGCGAGATGACCACGTCGCGCGGGTCGCGAAAAATAAAGTAGGGGACGAACGCGGGCGTACATACGCGGGAGAGAATTTCGGCGCGGGCAAAAAGATGCGCGGAGGCGATGTCACGCGGGTGCAACGAATCGAGCCATGCGAGCGCTTGTTCAGGTGTGCGTTTGATTCCACTTTCGCCTTCATACTCGGCATAAAAGGAATGCAGCCGCGTTGAAAATGGCGCTGCCTTTGAGAAGCCGAGCAATATCTGATCAAGCAGGTGCGTTCCGCTTTTCGGAAATGAAATGCCAAGCAAGATTGGGTAAGCGTTGCGCGGCGCAGATGCGAAGCGGATTTTTTGAAGCGCTTTTTCAGTTTGATAAATCGAAGAGCGGAGAATCGATTTAATGGACATATTTCTATTTTACATGGATTAGTTCTTAAGCACGGCAGCGAGTAATTCGATCAACCGGTCTGTGCGCTGGCTGCGTCCGAATTTATTCATGTGATACACGGTGTCGTAAAACATTTCAACAGGATATATAAAATCACTGGGCGCGCCGAGAATTGGCATTTCAAGTTTGGCGCGCAAAAGATCATATAAGATGGGGAAATTTTTCTTTTGTTTGAAATATTCTTTTTCCGGGATGGCGGGGAATGCCAAAAATATTTGGATGTTCTTTCCACTAAGCGATTGTTGGGTCGAATTCAAAAAATCAATTGCCGGATTAATCGCTTGTGGTTTGATGGGTACAATATGATTCAGAATAGCGTGTTTTTCGGTTTGACCAAGATGCGCGACCATATCCCCATGTTGATCAAAACCCTGGCGCGCGTAAATTTTATCCTGCGGTTCAATCTTGGCAAGCAAGTCGCCTTCGATGCCTTGAAAAATCCCTGCTGCTGTCAGGGCGAGTTGCTGCGGGTCGTTTGCGACGTTGGATGTCAGGAAGCATTCAGGGCAATATTTACTGGCTGCGCCCAGATCAATAGGTCTGCCTTCCAATGGCAGCGCATAGAACTGCTCATATTCTGGAATGATAATCACAATATCACCCGTTTTAAGAGCTTGTTCAATTTCGTTAATCATGAACTTTAATCCCAGACCGGCAGCGAGCCCCATGTTGACAACCGGCATATGAAAACGTTTTTCAATCTTTGCGCTATCCAAACTGAATGCGACATTCGAACCACCGACCAGAATAATTTTCGGTTGTTGGATGGAATATAGCAGGCGATATTTGTCGCTTCCGGCCACCATATAATTATTTGAGTTGTAAGAAATAAATAATAAGCCGGTTGAAATCAGGAAGACGGTTGCGCCAAGTAAAAATAGGTTGCGAAAAATCTTAAACATATTTCATAGAGTCCGGTTTAAAATTGGAAATAGATGAAGTTGGTTGGGGCGTCGTATATCTTTCCAAAGACGATGATGCAGATCAGAATGCCGACATACAGTACCCACCGAAAAAAGGCGGGCTTTTCCGCGAGCAGACTCCTGACCGAACCGCGCTCCTGAAAATAATGCACTGTCTCCATTACTGCAATCGCGCCAAGAGTGATCAACAGGTTGTAGTTAATCGAGATCGAGTGAGCCAAACCCGTGAGCGTATCCCAATTCCAATCGGCAAAAACTTTTAACGCTATATATCCAGCAGTTTCGAGTGATGTCGCGCGGAAAAATATCCACCCATAGATAACCAGCGTAAAGACAACGAGTCTTTGCATGAAACGAGTCAACCACCTGGGAGGAATGGTGCGAAATCTTTCAGATATAAGTGGCGGGATTTTGTGGAGATAATTCTCGACTACCAAATAGATTCCGTGCAGCCCGCCCCATATCACGTATGTCCAGCTCGCCCCGTGCCATAAACCGCTGATGAGGAAAACAATCAGGATGTTGATCTGCCAGCGCCATTGTGGCACGCGACTCCCGCCTAAGGGAATATATAAATAATCCCTGAACCACGTGGAAAGCGAAATGTGCCAGCGTTTCCAGAATTCGGAAATGGATAATGCAAGGTAGGGTCTTTTGAAATTGGTCATGAGTTTAAACCCCATTACTTGCGCTGCGCCTATGGCAATATCGCTGTATCCCGAAAAGTCGCAATAAATCTGTATGCCGAAGTAAAATGCTGCCAACGCAAGTTCGGGGCCGGAAAAAAGGTAGGGATTGGTGAAAGGATAATCCACCAGATTCACCAGGCGGTCTGCAATGACAGCCTTTTTGAAAAGCCCCCATGTCATCAATTTCAAACCATCAGCCACGCGCTGATAATCGAAATAATGTTCTTCATGGAATTGGTGAAGCATGTTCTGAGGACGTTCAATGGGGCCTGCGACCAGCTGCGGATAGAACAGCACATAAAGCGCATAGATTCCAAAGTGACGTTCCGTTTTTTGATGCCCGCGAAAAACCTCGATGGTGTAGCTCATGGCTTGAAAAGTATGGAACGATAAGCCGATCGGCAGAATAATATCCAGGTTATGGATCGGATAATTCCAATGCAAAAAGCCAGCCAGGGTAGTAATGTTCGAATTTAGAAAATTGAAATATTTGAAGAAAGCGAGAAATCCGATATTGGCAACCAGGCTGGCAGTTAAATACGCTCGTTTGCGCTGAGGAGACTCCGCGCCTTCTATCAGGATGCCCGCGAAATAATCAACAACGATGGTGGCCCCGAGAATCAAAATATAAGCAGGGACAAATGCCATATAAAAATAAGCGCTTGCCCCCAACAAAAGCCACCAGCGATGTTTATGAGGAAGCAGGAAATATAAACCAGTAACGACTGGAAAGAATATGGCAAACTGCAGGGAGTTAAATAACATGCGACCTTATTTCGAAGAATGGATAATATAAGCGTTTGGATCGTGCTTCAATGCTTTCACTTCGTCCCGATACGGTAATATATATCCTTGCCTGCAACGACTTCTTGAAGAACATAATTGTCAAGGATATAGGAAAATAATTCATCGAGATTCCCAGACAGATGTGCCCATAACAAATTGCCGGATTGCAGTTCTCTTTTTAGCGGATCAATGGAGGGTATGAAAGGGTCGATCATATCTACAATAAGCGCCGGTTTATTGGATTTGATCTCTTCCAAAAACTTCGCATCTAACCGATTGGTGATCTCGGAAGGTGCAAGGGTAGGATAGAACAACACCGCACTTGGGGATATGCGGGAAGCCATAAAGTTCTCTCCGGGCCATGCGCCCCAAAATAATACCGTGTCATCCGGTTTGCTGTTGATACGGACATATTTACTAATAGGGGTGAAGCGTTGATTCTTGTTCCAAAATTTTTTCGCGGAGATATCGGTACTGAGAAAATATTGGTCCATCCTTCCGCTGAGAACAAAAAAAGCGCATGCCGCAACAAACAAGGAGGTTAGGATAATTACGTAGCCTTTCCCACCTAAGGCAGGAGGTTTTACCTCGGTTAAAACATAAAATACCAGTCCGGCTAAAAAGCCCAGCATGGGCAGGGCGTTGATGAAATAATGCTCATATCCCCTTTGGGCAAGGTCGCTAAGAAAGACACATAAGGGAGTGCCCACCGTAAGCAGCAAAAATAAATAGAAATCCTCCCCTTTGCTTTTAATGGATTTATAAAAGCGGAACAATGCCAACCCATATCCCAATGTGGAAAACCATGCCAGCCCGCCCAGCACAACATATAGTCTTTCAAAAGGCGTTTGCGTCCCCATTTTGGTCGAGCCATACGAAAAATTATAAAGCAGGGTAGCGTCAAGCAATTCGTTGAAAAGACCAAATCGGGCAAAGTAAAGCGCGGTTAAAAGAATCGGAAACAAAGTTCCAATCCCGATTAAAATAAAAGAGCCTATTTGGCGGGAAATGATCCCCTGCCTGATCTGCGCCAGCGCCAATATGCAGATCACGATCAATTCGATCATCGCGTTGTTTGGGCGAAACAGGAAGGACAAACCAAAATTCAATCCGAGAATAAAATATAAAATATACTGCCCCGGTTTTTGAAGTAATTTAAAAAATAGATAAATGGACAGGAAGTGCATGAACAGTGGGTATTCCTCCGTCATATTCCCGCCATCGAACGTAAACAATATATCGAGTCCCCACACCCATAAAAGAGTTCCGCCTAAAGCAGGGATTTTCCCCCACAACCCTTTCATTGTCATATAAGAAATTAAAACGGCAGTCAACAAAAATACTACTTCCAGCCCCCACACTCCCCATCGGGTTTGCGAGCCAAGCAAAAGTCCCAATGCATTTATATAAAAAATTGCTGGCGGCTTGCTGTCCCACGCATCTCTGTAGGGCAGCTTGCTTTCATTGATCATTTGCCCGATGTACAGAAATGCGCCGCTATCCCTGCCGATCTTATTTGTCGGGCTTGAGTGGACAAGCACGCTTAAAATCAAAACTACAAAAAGAGAGATGGTTAAAAACCCCTCGAACCATTCATGGAATTTGGATGGTCTCATCCCCATTTCCACATTGTGCCATCTTTGCTGTCTTCCAAAGTTACGCCGAGTTCTTTCAACCTATCACGGATCAGATCAGACATTGCCCACAACTTTTGCTTGCGTACTTCACCGCGGACTTCGATCAGCAGGTTGATGAATGCGTCCACATCGCCCGAGCCTTGCTTCTCTTCGAGTTTCAAGCCGAGCACGTTTGCCAGTTCGCGGAAAATATTCTGCGCGGATTTAATCTGCGCGTCGGTTGCGCCATTATCACGCGCGGTGTTGATCGCTTTGGCGATCTCAAATAATGCGGCGACTGCGCCCGCGCTGTTGAAGTCGTTATCCATTGCGTCGGTGAAATTCGTCTTCGCGGATTCAGCGGATGAAGCAAGCGCGGAAATCGCTTCGGGTGCAAGTCCTTTTGCGGATGGGGACGCGGGGCGCAATCCAGATTTGAGGCGTTCCACATTTTTCTGCGCGGCGTCGAGTGTTTCGTCGTTGAACATCAGCGGCGCGCGATAGGTTCCATTCAAGACCAGCATGCGCATCACATCTGCTTCGCGCTCGGATAAGAATTTCTTGATGCTGATGATGTTGCCCAGCGACTTGGACATTTTCTCGCCGCCGAGTTGCAACATGCCGTTATGAACCCAGTAGCGCGAAAATTCCTTGCCCGTGTAGCACTCGCTTTGCGCGATTTCGTTTTCGTGATGCGGGAAAATTAAATCATTTCCGCCGCCGTGGATATCGATCTGCTCGCCAAGTTCCGCGAGATTCATCGCGGAGCATTCGATATGCCAGCCGGGACGACCCTTGCCCCAGGGACTCTCCCACGAAATTTCGCCTTCCTTCGCGGCTTTCCACAACGCGAAATCCATCGGATGTGTTTTTGCTTCTTCGATCTCGATGCGTGAACCTGCCTGCATATCGTCGAGTTTGCGGCCGGAGAGTCTGCCGTAATCGTCGTCGCTGGTGACGCTGAAATAGACATCACCATTTGAGGCGGCGTAGGCGTGTCCCTTTTCGATCAAGCCTTCAATGAACTTGATGATCAGCGGCATGGTCTTGCTCACCTGCGGATTAGATGTGGCGGGCAATACATTTAGGCTTTGTAGATCGCGCGCATAATCTTCGATATAACGCTGCGAAAGTTTAAGCGGATCTTCGCCGAGCTGCTTCGCGCGGTTGATGATCTTATCGTCCACGTCGGTGTAGTTCATCACGTGCTTGACGGTGAAGCCGCGATATTCGAGATAGCGGCGGATGATGTCAAACACCAGCGCGGACATGGCGTGACCGACATGCGCGTCGTTGTAAACGGTGACGCCGCAGACGTACATCTTGACGAGGTTCGGTTCGAGGGTGACAAATTCTTCTGTCTTGCGGGTAAGTGTGTTGTAAATTTTTAGCATGGTTGCCTTTTGTTAAACACAAAGGACACAAAGGTCACAAAGGTTTAAAGTTGGATGAGATATTTTAACCGCAGATAAACACAGATGAAAAGGGTTCACGTGTTTTCGTGTCTACCTATTTACTTGTTTACCGTAATCGCACAATTTCTTAATCGGACAAGATTCACAGTTTGGTTTTCTTGCATGGCAGATTTCGCGCCCCAAGCGGATGAAATTCAAATGCGCGGCGTAGTAGGTTTCAGGCGGAAAGATGGATTCCAAATACGGGTGTGCTTGCTCAACGCTCATCTTTTCAGGATGAAGTCCTATGCGACCTGTGACACGATAGACATGTGTATCCACTGGGAAAGCGGGCATGTTCAGCGAGAAACATAAAACAATGGCGGCGGTTTTAGGTCCTACGCCGTTGAATTTGGTCAACCACGCGCGAGCTTCTTCGAGAGGGAGGCTGGCTAAAAATTGCAGGTCAAGCGCGCCGCGTTCTTCGGTGATGGCGCGCAAGACTTGCTGTATGCGTGGACCTTTTTGATTCGCAAGTCCTGCGAGCCTGATGGCGTTGATGACATCTTCTGTCTTTGCATCTCGTACCGCTTCCCATGTGGGGAATTTGGTGCGCAAGGCATTGAACGCGCGGTCACGATTAACATCGTTTGTGTTTTGCGAGAGAATGGTGGAAACCAATTCGTCGATTGCCGGTAAAGGATTGCGCCAGGTCGGTTCGCCGAAAGCTTCTAATAATTTTTCATGAACATCAATCGCGCGTGTTTTGAGATTTTTCATGGTTTCTTATTCTGGAGTCAATCAACTTGCTGATTGAGAACTTCAGGCAGCAAGCTGATTAACTCCAGAGTCATTTCAACTCAAATATCGTCCGTGATTTGCCTGTCAACAAACCGGCGTAATTTCTAATTTCTTTGGTCGGGCCAAACTTGGAGAGCGATTTAAGTTGCGAATCATTTAGCGCTTTTAGTTGACGCAGAATTTCGAGCGTGGCGGCGGGACGTACACGTGCGTGCGACTCTAAATCGTCGCCGAAATGCGCGGCATCGCCATCGGTGATTTTGAAGGCAATGCCTACGCCGAGTTCGCCAATGACACCGGGCATTAAGCCGATGATCTGAAAGCCTTCCGCGCCGCGTTTGGTGATAATCTTGCCTGCGCCGATGTTCATCAGCTCGCAGTCGAATTCGCCGTGGTTGCTGACCATTTCCGGGTGGGCCGCCATGGCGGAGGTGATCTTCTTGCAGGCCGCTGCGCGCGCGTCTGATAATTCTTGCGGGTCGCACATCCGCGCCATTCCGAGGGCGGCATTAAACAAGGGGACGGCAAAATTCGGCGCGGAGCAGCCGTCAATTCCCAGCGTTACTTTTTCTTTTTCGATACGACACATTTCTGCAAATGTGTTGAGAATATCTTTTTGAATGGGGTGTTCGTTGGCGAGATAATTATCCAAAGGAAGTCCGCGCATTTTTGCGTGCGCGAGCATGGATGTGTGTTTGCCTGAGCAGTTGTTGAAATTGCGTGTGGGCGTTATGTCTTGCTTAATCACCATGCGCAGGTTGGTCGCGTCGCCGGGTAAGTGCGGGCCGCATTGCAGATCATCTTCGTGGATGCCGATCTTCGCTTGCATGGCCTTGACTGTGTCGAGATGAATCTCCGCGGTTTCGTGTGATGAGCATGAGAGGGCAATCTCGCTTTGGGTGTAGTTGAAATGTTCCGCGCCGCCGCGTTCTACAAACGGGAGCGCTTGAAACGGTTTGGCAGATGAACGCAAAAAGGCGACCGTGTATGGGTCGCCGTATGAGTACAAAAGTTTTCCATTTGAATCAACGACTGCGATGGAGCCGAAATGAGTTGACTCCACAATGTTCCCGCGGAATAGTTCAAGAATGGGAAGCATCGGTTATTCCTCAGGCTGGCTGCTGAAATTATGATCCTGCCGCAAATTGTAGTGCAGTAGACCGTAACGTAAACGCTGGGCAAATTGTTTCTGGCGCGCTGCTGGTGCTTTGAACCAGACCATTAATGAGGTGACCAGTTTTTCCACTGCTGCTGGATTTGCTTTTTTTGTTGTGACCTTTTCCATCTTGTCCTGGACATGTTTCAAAAAGTCGAGTTGCGTTTTAACGACATTTGTAGTCACCACGCCGCCGCGGCTGCTGATGATGGTGTAGCCTTTGAAGTCCGCGCTCAGTAAAAGTTCAAGTGCAGGAACCCATGCGGCAAGGTTTGAGCCTGCCAGGAAAGGCGGTTGATTCTTAAGAACTGAATCGCCCACGAATATGATCTTCTCTTCGGGCAAATGTACCCAGATCGCGCCGCTGGTGGGCCCTGCGTGATGTTCCAGCAGAACAGGCGAGGTATCCCAATGTAGCGCCATCTGATCTAAAAAGGAAATTTCAGGCGGAGACCAGCGCACGCTGCCCAGCCCCGCAATGGATTCCCAATCGGCGCCGGTTTCTTCGCCTTGCGCTTTGAAAATACTCGGGCGTGTGCGAAATGCGTTCGCGGTTTTTTCATGCGAGATGATGGTGCAATCCATGGCGCGCGCGCCGAGGGTTCGGTCGGGGTGGGCGTCGAGATTGATCAGCACGCGTTCCATTCCGCCGCCCATATTCATCAACGCGGCGCGCCAGGAGCGCGCATCTTCGAGGGAGGGCGGCGCATCAATTTGGATCAATCCGCGCGGTGTGATGATTACTCCCAGCGCAACTCCGGGATATTGGTCTTCGATATAAATATTCTTAGTTATTTCCTGCATAGGATTCCTTTGTTATATAGTTTGTTTAATAGCCGACGCAATCTGTGTAACTTAATGAGCAATCGGTAATGTGAAATAGAATGTTGCGCCTTTGTCTACTTCGCTTTCTGCCCAAATTTGTCCGCCATGACCGCGGACTGCGAGACGGCAAAATGCCAACCCGATGCCAAGCCCGCCCGGCTTATTTTTGCCGCGCAAACGGGTGAACTTGTCAAAGACGCGTTCGATATCTGCGAGCGGGATGCCGGGTCCGTTGTCGCGCACAAAAAACTTTACAAAACCGTCGTCAGTTCTTTGTGCGCCAATTTCAATATGACCTTCCAGTGGTGTAAATTTGATCGCGTTCTCCAAAAGATTGATCAATACACGCTGGACCATATCCCTGTCCACCCAGATGAGTGGAAGCGGCGCGCTCGTTTTATTCTCGACCTGTTGATTTCTTCCGTTTGCCGATGGCTCCACATCTCGAATTGATTCTTCGATCAACGCGAGCGGATCCACTGCTTTGTGGTCTGAGATCGGCTTGCCCGATTCAAAGCGATTGATATCGAGCAGTGAATTGATCAATCTTTGGATTCGCGCAGTGGAATGATTGGCGATCGTAAGCATGGAATTAATGTCTTCGTCTTCAGGCAACATGTCTTTCATCATGTCCAAACTGGAAACGATGTTTCCCAATGGCGAGCGCAGGTCGTGATAGATCATAGCGAGCATATCTTCGCGTAGCGCATCCAATTCCTTGCGTTCGGTGATGTCGCGCAGAGTCCATTGCACAGAATCGGTCTCTTCAAATTCAACGCGGCGCGCGTACACTTCAATTGGAATTGTTACTCCGCTTTGACAGTGCAGGGCAGATTCGTAAGTGCATAAATCATCGCGCTTAAACGCTTCAAAGTTTAAACCTGTGGCACTCCATTTTACTTCATGCAGCTGGTCAATGCTCATGGTGTGTAATTGTTGAGTGTTATACCCGCTCAATGTGATTGCATGACGATTTGCTTCCAATATCATGCCTTCCCAATCCGTAATCAAGATCGGGTCGACACTGTCTTCAAATAATTGATGATAACGTTCGTGCGCTTTTTGCAGCCGGTCCATAAATTGCGCATTCTGGATTGTGGTGCCTGCGAGGCTTCCCAATCCGCTCATGACCAGCAGTGCATCCGGATCGAACGCGCCCGAAGTTGGGTTGATCGCCTCGAGCACGCCGATGACTCTGCCCTGTGATTTGATCGGCGTGATAGCGATCACACGCATCTCGACTCCCGCGAATTTTTCCACTTCGCTATAGTGTTTATCGGCGCTCTCAGCGGATGCCACCGCCCCCTGACCGCTTGTAACCACCATCCCTGCCAATCCCTGTCCGTTGGGAATACGCCTGCCGGGAATATTCCCGGAGTTATGTCCCGCCGCTGCTTCAAATACAAGTTCACGGCTGGCGTGATTGATCAACGCGAGTGCGACTGTTTCCACTTGCAAAGCCTGCATAGTGTGGTTAAGAATGCGCCGCCATACATCGGATATTTCCAGCGATGTATTGATCGCAGCGGCGCCTTCCGCAAGCGCGGTCATCACGCGCGCCGTGCGTTGACTTTCAGTGTATAAACGCGCATTCAAAACAGCCACACTTGCCTGGTCAGCAATGGCTTGCATTAATTCCAGGTGTTCTTCACTGAAAGCATTCGGGACGGAATGAACGAGGGTTAATACACCCACCAAACGTTCGCGCGCCATGAGCGGCACGCATATCGCAGACTTTGCCCCGCTCTTTTCCACCGAGTCGTCTGCGCGGCGCAGCCAGCGATCATCTTTACTTGTATCAGACACAAGCGTGGATTTGCGGTGCAATACCACCCAGCCTGCCAATCCGCGTTCGACCGTGTCACGCAATTGCTGGGTGGTGTGCTCATGGAGTTGCTTGCCATATACGATGGTTGCATCCATTGGTTTACCGGCGTCATCCATCACTACAATACTGCCGCGCTCGCCGCCCACATGTTGAATGGAGGCGAAAAGTAAACGCTGCAAAACCGTGCGAAGATCCAATGCGGTGGCGACTTCACGGCTGACATTTATTAATAATTCAAGCAGGGAACGGGTGCGGTCTTCAGACATGGGTGTATTAAAACATAACCTTAAAATAAAGTATAGCCCTTTTGGTACAATTGCGCCATGTCACTTGATCTTTCACGCATAAAAGCCATTTGTTTCGATGTGGACGGAACGCTGAGCGATACCGATGACCTATATATGCAGAAGGTCTCGCGTTATTTTCCGCGCTTTCTTTTCAAAAATACGGATCGCGCCGCGCGCCGATTCATTATGTGGATCGAAGCGCCCGGCAACGCCCTGCTTGGATTGGCCGATAGGCTCGGTGCTGACGATGAAATAATTTTCTTCATCAACTGGCTGTCGCGTAATCGTAAACATTCAGATCGCAGTTTTTTACTTGTCCCTGGTGTGGATGAATTGCTTAAGCAATTGCATGGGCGTTACCCCATGGCAGTCGTCAGCGCGCGCGATGAGCGCGGCACAATGGCCTTTCTTGAACATTTTGATTTGGCAAAGTATTTTGACGTGGTCGTGACCGGGCTATCTGCCGCGCATACGAAACCGTATCCCGACCCCATTTTGTTCGCTGCCAAAAAAATGAATGTCGCTCCCGAAAACTGTCTGATGATCGGTGATACAACGGTGGACATCCGCGCGGGAAAATCAGCAGGTGCGCAAACAGCGGGCGTGTTATGTGGCTTCGGTGAGCAGCCTGAGTTACAAAAAATGGGCGCAGATGTCATCCTCGAAGATACTGCGAAGTTAATGAACATCCTGCAAAATAATAGACCCGACTTTTAGTCGGGTCTATTATTTTTACGAGAAACAAACTGACAGTTGAGAAATTTTACGGTATCATAAAGATAGATATGGGCGACCAGCTGCTGCATTCGCTGGTGGGGGTACAGGTACGTACCATCCAATAATATGTTCTGCCTTTATCTAGCAGGGCTGTTGGCGTAAACGAGTTGATCAGTCTACTTTTAGTGATAACGCCGATAGTAAATTTTGCGTTTTGAGATATTTTGATCTCGTAATGATCAAAATATGCACCTGCTGGATAGACCGATGTAGTCCATCTAAATGTTGGGGTTCTATCAGTGATTTTCGCATTAAGTGCGGGCTTTACTAAGACTGGCGCTGACGGTGCATTGGCGGATACAAAATGTTGGAGTTCAGAATCCAGACTGTTGCCATATTTCCTATGCGCGTCTATTGCATATACCTTCCAATAAATGTCAACATTTGATGGAAGATCCACAGTCGGGATGTATCGAGGAAGATTGACTTGTGTGTCTACTAAAGGATCCGGAAACTCAGGTGACGTTATTATAATGCGATATAGTTCAGCATGGTATTGTTTATCCCATTTAAAGAGAGGGCGAGGGTCTGTAGGGGGAATGGCCACGACGAGATTTGTGGGGCGATGAACTGTAGTTGATAGAGAACGAGTAGCAGACCAGACGCTATACTCATCATGGGTGCTGTACGTATGTACTGAACGAACCCGCCAATAATAAGTACAGGCATCTAATAATTGCTCTGTGGGAGAAAAAGCAGGCTTGGCGTATTCGTTAAACTCACGTTTTATTTGATGTTCGGACGCTGAAGGGAAGAAAGTGCGAGTATTATCATAATGTGACGCTGAATCACACTTTGTGTGTTTTGCGTAGGTGAAATCTGGAGAATTCTGAATTTGCACTTCAAAATGAGACGCTGAAGATACATCACTCCAATCCAATTTCGGAGAATTGTCGTTTGTCAAAGTCTTATCCGTGGGATCAACCAGCACAGGGGCAGCCGGCGGGGTGGCAGTTCGGAATGTATTAATGTTTGACCAGCCGTCACTGGAGCCATACGTCGAATTATTTGCGCGTACCCGCCAGCAAAGTAAGGTGCCTGCAGGTAAGTCAGTCCCGATTGTATATTGCCTGACGGACCCAATTTCAACATTGATTATTGTGGTTGTGAAGGTACAGTCTTGTGAAACTTGAAGTGTGAAACCTTGAGCGCCAGTAGAACTGAGCCACCTGAATGTGGGGCGCAAGTCACGCAGGTTAGGATTGGTGGCTGGTGTATCTCCATCAGCAGGATCAACCGCAGTGGGCTTGTTTATTGCGGTGCGGAAGTCAGCAGTAGACCATTCAGACCATTCTCCTAAATTGTTTTTTGCGCGCACACGCCAGTAATACGTTCTTCCATATTCAAGAATGTCGGCGTTTGGAATTGTAAATTGTACGGATACAGGGCGAGTGTATTTATGGGTTGAGGGCGCGGGGGTTGAGAAATCAGGAACAAGAGAAACTTGTATCTGATAGCCGGCAATCGTTGTTCCCGTAGCAGGCGCAGAGGCAGTCCACATTAGAAGCGGTGTACGGTCTGTTATAACCTGCCCATGGCTCGGACTTGCTGCTACTGGTTTGCCTGGCGCCACGTAGGACATGGATGCCAAAGACATAAGCATAGCAGTTAAAGCCAGCAATAAATATTTAATCGATTTCATTATTTTTTTCTCCTATATGCCTGTATACAGGCTTTTAATCAAATTTAACGATGGGAAATAAATTCTTTCACACACATACGCCTAAGTAGGATAAAACAGAACAAAAAAAAAGTCAATAGACCTTGCTGTGATTTCTCGCTGATTCTGCAAGGTCTATTTTGTTGAAAATGGAAGATTCTCTAAAATTCTTTGCAAAGCGCTATAAATCCGTTAAAATTCATTTACGGGATATTGCCCGTCATATTATTCATCGGAGAAGCAGCCATGCAGTTTGACATCGCACAATTTGTTAATACATATATTGTTCCATTAGGCTGGAAGTTGATCGGCGCTATTTTTATCTGGGTTATCGGGGGGTGGATCATCAATGCCACGTGTAAAGCATTGGGCAGAAACTTCATCCACCGCAAAGTAGATACCACTCTCGCCAAGTATGCTGAAGGCGGTGCGAAAGTTGGGTTGCGTATCCTCTTGATCGTTGCAGTTCTGGGGTTTCTAGGGATTGAAACCACCTCTTTTGCTGCACTTCTCGCGGCGGCTGGCTTTGCCATTGGTGCGGCTTGGGGTGGTTTGCTGGCTAATTTTGCCGCAGGTGTGTTTTTGGTTTTCCTGCGCCCGTTTAAAGTGGGGGATGCCATTAGTGCGGGTGGGGCGTCGGGTAACGTGGTTGAGATCGGTTTATTTGCAACCACGATCGATACCTCTGATAATATCCGCGTGTTTGTGGGGAACAATTCGATTTTCTCTGGGAATATCCAGAACTACTCCGCGAATCCCTTCCGCCGGGTGGACCTGACCGCGCAGATCGCGCACGAAGTCTCTCCACAAGATGCGATCAACCGTCTGCGCGCCAAAGTGGAAGCCATCCCGAATGTAGTTAAATCACCCGCGCCAGTTATCAATATTTTAAACTTCAATGAGCATGGAACATTATTGGCTGTGCGTCCTTATAGTTCCAATGACGATTATTGGCAGGTTTACTTCGATACCAACAAAGCAATCATGGAAGTTGGCGTCGAATCTGGATATAAAGCTCCCGAACAGCGCGTAGCAGTAAGAAATGTTCAATAATGTCAATCTCCTCAACTTATAAAAAAAATATTACGATCCCTGAAAACGTAATTGACGCAAACAGCCACGTGAACAACGTGGCTTATGTGCAATGGATGCAGGACATCGCCGTGGAACATTATTCGGCAATCGGCGGGGTAGGCGCGCAGGGAGCCGATGCAACCTGGGTTGTGCGCGAACATCGTGTTGAGTATTTTCTTCCAGCGTTTGCGGGCGAAGAAATCGAAATCCGCACGTGGGTGGAAAATATTCGCAAGGTCAGGTCTTTGCGTAAATATGAGTTTGTCAGAAAAGCGGATGGGAAAACGCTGGTAAAAGGCGAAACCGATTGGGTCTTTGTGGATGTGAAAACGGGCAGGCCGCGCGAAATTCCTGAAGAAGTTGTAAACGTATTTCGCTAAGCCAGATTCGTCATTCAGATTACATCAGTAATTTCTCGTAGACTTTGACCAATTTTTTTTGTGACTCGTGCCATGTGAACTTTGTCAGCGCGCGTTTGGATGCCGATTCAGATAAACGTTTTGACAACTCAAAGTCGTTGAGCAGAGTTAGCGCTTGTCTTGCCAGATCGTCCGGGTCGTTGGGGGAGAAGAGCAGCGCGTCCATGTCTTCGCGGATAAGTTCGCGCACGATGGGCATATTCGAGGCGAGCAGCGGGCGCGCGGATGCCATGTATTCCAATATCTTGATCGGGCATGCGCCTTGTGTGACGTTGCGGTCATTCAATCCTAACGGCGCGACGCAAATAGCCGCTTGGGCGATCAGCGCTGGGATTTCGTGATGCGGAACAGCCGGCTGAACGATAACGTGTTCTTCAATCCCCAATTTGCGAATCTGCTTCGCCAATAATTTTCTTTGCCTCGATCTTCCGCGCCCCACGATCTGGAGTCGAACCACTTGCTGTTCGAGGATTTTCGGCAATGCCTTAATTACAATCTCCAATCCCTGCCAATCGGCGAGCGTGCCGATGTACAACAGGGTGGGGATGCGACCTTCACGTGCGGGCAGCGCTGACGGGGAAAAATCCGAGGCGCTGACTCCATTGGGGATAACCGTGATCAATTTTCGGCTGAGACCGAGTGACGCGATATAGTCGCGGGTGACTCTTGACGGGCAGATGATCGCATCGCTTAAGTGTAAAGTCGCGATTTCCTGTTCCTTTATTTTGGATAATAAAGTTGAATCAAGCCCCGGGTAATGATATTTCAACTCGATTGAAGGAAGTCCATTTACTTCGAAAAGCGTTTTGTAGCCAAAACGTTTTTTATGTTGCGCAATGTGCAAACCGTCCCAAATGTTACGATAGTGGATGACGTTATAATCTGCGTGAAGTGCGAGATGCGCGAGCACGGATTTTCCGAAATGCGTTGCGCGCGCCAGAAAATTTTGCGCAAGATCCTGTGTGATGCGCGTGACGCGCGCGCCTTCAATAATCTCTTCGGTGGGTAGCAAGCCGTCGTTGGGCGTGATAAGATGCACGTCATAATTCGCATTAACCAGCCCGCGGATGTTGTGCAAAATATGCGTTGACGCGCCCTTGGGGCTTGGTACAATATCAAAAGCCGTGTAAAGAATTTTTAGCATTGATCGGATTATAAGATAGAAGCGTTGTTTATAAGGTGATAGAATCGAATCATGCGAACCAATTTTGTTATTCGTAAAGGAAAACTCAAAGATTTGGATAGATCGTTCGACTTGGAGTTTTGGCAATCCCAAACACCCAAGGCGCGTTTTGACGCTACCTGGGAATTGGTTGTTCATGCAATGAAAGTTAAAGGTTTAGATGTTCGTAAACTCAGACTTCAGCGATCTGTTACAAATTTTCAACGCCAACAACGTTAGGTATCTGGTCATCGGGGGATATGCGGTTGTTCAGTATGCCGAGCCGCGCTATACCAAAGACCTTGATGTTTGGATAAGTACGGATTCTGAAAATGCAGAATCCGTTTATAAGGCTTTGGTGGAGTTTGGAGCACCGCTTTCGGAGTTGACCGTAAACGATTTTTCAGAGGAAGGTTATTTTTTTCAAATGGGCGTTCCGCCTGTTCGTGTTGATGTTCTTATGGGAATTCCCGGTGTGCAGTTCGAAAAGTGTTGGAAAAAACGTGTTGAAATGGATTTTGATGGGTTGAAAGTTAATTTTATATCCAAAGATGATTTGATTATTGCAAAAAAGGCTTCTGGTCGTCCGCAAGATTTAATTGACGCAGATCTGCTTTCACAAACGAAGAAAAAAACAAAAAAGAAAAAATAGACAAGACACTCGGAGGAACTCATGCCATTGTTATGTGTGTTTGGCGCGCTTGCTGTTGCGGTCATTGTGTTGTTCTTTTATTTGTTGAATACTGCGCGCAAGAAGACCTCGGACGCAAAAAATATTATGGGGAAAAATGATTACACGCCTGTGTATGTTTCCATTGCGGATAAGCCCGATGCGATTGTGCGTGGCATGGATAAATTTGTCGCTGAGGTTCAGAGAACTGAAACGGCGGGCGATAAGTGGCGCTGGATTCCGCTGCTGATCTTTTTTGCAGGCGTCGGGTTGATGAGCATTGATGTTTTGATGCTCCTGTTTGGGTATTTTTCATTCGTGTTCACCGGTGGCGGAATTGCGTTGTGGATCGCGGCGCTGGTGATGGCGCGCGGTTTACGCAAAAGCGACTCGCGTGATTTTTCTCCGCGCTACACGGGCATGAAAGATATTTTACACACCCTGCGCGATGACCTGAAACCCGGCTCCACATTTTTAGGTCACCTCGATTTAACCGGCGCGTTGCTGGATACAAAAATAGCGCGGCAAAGCAAGGATACGCAAGACCGCACGACCCAATATTTCCGCGATGAGTGGCTTTCACTTAAAGCAAAACTATACGATGGAAATGTTTTGCGCGTTTCTGCGATTCAGAAATCCAAAAAACGTAAGACGTATACGAAGCGCAGTCACGTGAGTGGAAAATACAAATCAAAACCTGAGAAATTCAAAGGCACACAGCATGATTTGAAAGTGCGTATTGTGGTTAATCCTGAAGCATATACGATCACGCCAAGTGTGCATTTCAGGCAGGGACAAAATGTGGGCAAGTACACCATCTCGCAGTTAAGCACGGATGGCGGCATGATCAACTTTGTAGCAAGTTCTCCGTTTGATGAAGTTGAGTATGAACAGATCTTGAATGTCATAAAATCATCTTATTCTCTTTTACAACGAAAGGCTGTATAGCATGAGCAAAAAAATAATTCCCTTTATTGTCGCGTTCGTTATGATTTGTCTGGTGATGGGTGTTGCTGGCGTGTTCGCATTCAGCGGTTTGGCGGCTGCGGAAAAATTCGGCAGCAATACCGCGTGGTCACAGCCGTACAACACCGCTGAAAGCATGAAGGTCATTGATCTCAGCGGCGATGGTCAGGATGAACTCTTCATTCAAAATGCTGGCGATGTCAGCGTGTATGATGGCAGCGGCGCGGTGATGTGGAACTTTCCGTACAATGCATCCAAGACCACGCTTGGAGATTTCAACGGCGATGGCGTGGAAGATGTTCTCGTTTATTATCCCGGCACGGGTATGGCGGTGGATGCGATCATCAACGGGGAGAAAACCAATATAGCGGATACGCTCGAGATTGGCGCTGCGGCGCGGATTATTCTGATGCGCTTCGCTTCTGGACCTCAGATCGTGTTGGGTGACACGAGCGGAGATTTACTCTCCATCGGGTTGGATGGAAAACCGCTTTGGAAGACCTCATTGGGGACGGAAGAAGTGCGTGGCTTGGATGATGCGAAGATCGGTGGGCAGGTTTATCTCGCGGCGGCATCCCATAACGGGACGGTATCTGTAATTGATTCGCAGGGAAAGGATATCTGGCAGACGGGCCAGGAACAATTGCGCCGTATGCGCGCATTCGATTTGAACGCGGATGGCGACAGCGAGGTGCTCACGGGCGGCGAGTATGGCGCGTTCTTTATCTACAATGCAAAAGATGGCAGCGTATTATTCAATAAATCATTGGGGCAGCCGGTGAGCGAGATCCGCGAAGTGGAGTTGAACGGCGATCCGTCTTCGCGCGAGATCATCGTGGGCGGAAAAGACGGCGGCGTGTGGGCGTTCTCATTCGATGGAAAAACCGCGACACAAATGTGGACGGGTTCGCTCTCCGATAAAGTGACCGAGATCGCGGGCATTGACATCAACGGCGATGGCAAAGAAGAAGCCGTGCTTGGTGATGATGCGGGTAACGTGGCGGTCTTCACTGAAACGGGCGCGCGTAATAATTTGCCGACACACAGCAGCGGCATCACACGCATTGACGTGGGTAAACTTGGCAGCCAGCGTTATGTGGTCATCGCGGATTACGGCGAGGTGCAGGCGAATAAAGTTGATTTCAGTTCGATCCCCGGTTTTCAATATACGCCTTTGCTGGTCGGCGTGATCGTTTCGTTTTTTATCTTGATCATCGCGGCGATCTTCGCATCCATTCCGCCGAAACCTGAGATGAAAGTTTCGTTTCAGGATAAGAGCAAAGAGTCGCTTGAAGCCGAGCGGCGCATGTTAAAAGAAACCATCGCGGATGTGGAACGCCTGCGTAAGTCTGGCGAGGTAACCGGCGATGCCTATCTCGCGCGGCTCAAACGTCTGCGCGGAGATTTAGCGGATAACGAATCCGCCTATAAGACTGCAGGCTTTTCGGTGAAGGTCGAAACTTTCCAATGTCCCAAATGCGGAGGCACGCTGGAACTCGGTATGGATAAATGTGATTATTGCGGGCAGGTGATTCTTTCGTGAAGTGCAGAGAGTAGAGAGTAGAGAGCAGAGAGCAGAGAGCAGAGAGCAGAGAGTAGAGAGCAGAGAGCAGAGAGCAGAGAGCAGAGAGTAGAGAGCAGAGAGTAGAAAAAACGCGCTCCAGAAATGGAGCGCGTTTTTTATCGATTGCTAGAATGCTCAATCCACAGTCGGCGGGGTATCCTCTCAATCCACCCATGTATCGAGGTTGTTCTTTTCCAGCACGTCATGGTTGTGGAGTGGGCGTAGACTCCACAGATAATGCAGATGGATGCACCGGTAGATTCTCGCAGGTTTTGCGATATTCTTCACCGGGCAAATATTGTGACCATTCTTCACGGGTGAAATTGCGCCCGGCACGCTGGCAGGCTTTATTGATCCATGATTGCAGATCCAAATCCCACACGATAACCGTGCCATCGTAGTTTACCGAGGCAAGTTGCCTGCCATCGTTTAAGGGACTGAAGGCAAGACCATAAACTGGCCCATCGTATCCAGAGAGCGATGCTAATTGCGTAGATGTGGTTAGATCGCTGATATCCCACAGAATGATGGTGCTATCATCGCTCCCCGAAGCTAGTTGTTTGCCATCTGGGCTAAAGGCAACAGCACTAACCCCTCCACTGTGTCTGTCAAGGATTGCAAGCTTGGATGCGATTGCTGGATTACTAACATCCCACAAAATGATGGAATTGTCGCCACCTCCCGAAGCCAAAAGTTTCCCATCTGGGCTGAAGGCAACGCTCCAAACTGTACCTGTGTGTCCTTCCAGTGTACGGATTATGGATGGTTTACTTGGATCGCTTACATCCCATAGTAAAACAGTATTGTTGTAGCCTCCCGAAGCCATGAGTTTGCCATCGGGGCTAAAGGCAACCGTCCAAACTACATTATTGTCAGGTAGTGTGGCACGGGGCGAAGGATTGGTTGGATTGCTAATATCCCACATAATGATTGTGCCATCGTCACCTCCCGAGGCTAACCATTTGCCATCAGGACTGAAGACGAGACCCTCAACTCTTTCAGTATGTCCGTTCAGGATAGCCAGTTGGGAAGGGTCAGCTCGATTACTGATATCCCATAGAATAATAGTTTTATCCCAGCTTCCAGAAGCCATAAGTTTTCCATTAGGACTGAAGACAATGCTGTTAATGCGACCACTGTGTTGAGACAGGATGGCGAGTTGGATGGGCATGCCTGGATTGTTTACATCCCACATGATGATGGTATGGGAATTGTCGCCAGAAGCAACGGTTTTGCCATCCGG
>VFKN01000161.1 GCA_009885525.1 Anaerolineaceae bacterium
AGCAATCTCGGTATTTATGAGGAGATTGCTTCGGGCGAAAACCAAGAACGCCCTCGCAACGACATGATTTAGTTAAGGGTGAGGGAATTTATATTTTTACGAACCCTAATGGACGGGCTGATAAGTTTAGCACGCGTTGGGAGGTTTTTGAATGATTATTTTTCATTTTAAAGTCTTTTTGCATTATTCGACCATCTATTTAATAACTGAGGTGTGCGCGCTTCAAAACTTCCATCTGCAATATAAGTTCTGATATCTTCCATTAATAGTATCAGCGCGCGCAGGTTATGAATCGAAAGCAATGTACCTGCAAGCAACTCCTTTGCGACAATTAAATGACGAATATATGCGCGGGTAAATGTTTGACAGGTATAACAATCGCAAGTTTCATCAACAGGACGTTCATCTCTTGCGAAAGTTGCGTTCATCATATTCAAGCGCCCTTCGGATGAAAACGCGGAGTGATGACGCGCGAGGCGGGTTGGCAATACGCAATCGAAAACGTCAATTCCGCGCGCAACGCCGTTGATGATGTCTTCGGGCGTGCCGACTCCCATCAGGTAGCGCGGTTTATTTTCAGGCAAGATTGGCGTAACCACATCGAGCGTGGTGTGCATTTCATCTTTGGTCTCCCCCACTGAGAGTCCGCCGATGGCGATGCCGGGTGTATCCAGCGAGGCGATGAATTTCGCGGATTCTTCCCGGAGTGTTGGATTAACTCCGCCTTGGACGATTCCGAATAGGGCTTGGTCAAGTCGCGTTTTCGCTTTGAGAGAACGCTCGGCCCAGCGATGAGTCCGATCCATGGCAATCTTGGAATACGCGACATCATTCGGGTCGGAACATTCATCGAAAGCCATGATGATATCCGCGCCAAGATTTTCCTGAATAGCGATGGATTTCTCCGGCGTGAAGCGATGCGTGGAACCATCGATGTGACTCTTGAAGGTCACGCCTTCATCATCAATTTTGCGCGTGTTGGATAATGAAAAAACCTGAAAGCCGCCCGAGTCGGTGAGCATGGGATTATGCCATTGCATGAATTTGTGCAGCCCGCCCATATCGCGGACAAGTTCGTCGCCGGGGCGCAGATATAAATGATAGGTGTTGCTCAACACCAGCGAGGCGTTGATGCCCTTAAGATGTTCAGGCGTGAGCGTTTTGACCGTGGCTTGCGTGCCAACCGGCGCGAAGACGGGCGTGATGAGGTCGCCGTGCGGTGTGGAGAAAATCCCTGTGCGGGCGCGATTATTTTTGGCTGTGATTTGGAAAGAGAACATGTTGTCATTATAACAGCCGGCTTGAGCCGGCTTTGTAGGTGTAGCGCGGGGGTTTTGTCCCCGCGCGGGAATTGGTGGGAGGCGCTATCCGCCGCGTGCGACTTACTTCACTCGGATTTAATTCTAACGCCCGGGGATTATCTTCGTTCGTATACCACACGGTGATGAACCACCGTGCTATTCTTACAAAGCCCGCTAAAGCGGACTCACCTCTACGCTGTGGCAAACAAGCATTTCAAGTATGCGCCTTCTTTAAATCCAACGGGATGATCGAGCGCATGACCTGTACGTTCGATCTCGGTGAGTCGACGGCTTGATTCTCTGGTGGTTTGATGAATAGAATCAAAAAAGGTATCCGCGTCCACGCGGCTGGAGCAGGAGGCTTGCACGAGTGTACCGCCTGATCGCAACACAGATAACCCCAGACGCGTCAATTTGCGATAAGCGGATATCGCCGCCTCGACTTGTTTTTCGCTTTGTGCAAACATGGGCGGATCAATGATGACGACATCAAAGAGTCGTTTTTGGGAACTCATGCGCGTCAAAACTTCAAAGGCATCTTCGGCGATTGTCTCATGTGATGTCGCTTTCACCGCTGGGATGTGCTGATTATGTTTCATGTTGCGGACAGCGGCCTCAATGGCTGGCGCACTAATATCCACGCTGACGATTTCCTTTGCGCCGCCGCGTGCCGCGTAGACGGAAAATCCGCCGGTGTAGGCGAATACATTCAGCACAGATTTATTTTTGGAAAGAGTCTCAACGCGCGCACGGTTGTCACGTTGGTCGAGGAAGAAGCCGGTCTTCTGTCCGTGAATGGGATCAGACTCGAAGGTCAGTCCATTTTCTTGAAACAGAATCGGATTCGGGGACGTCTGCTGCGTGATCATCATCCCGTCGCTTAGACCAGATAAAAATTCAGACTGCGCTTGTAGTGAGCGATTGAGTCGCAAGATTAAATGCTGCGCCGGGCTGATTTGCGCCAACGCTTGACAAAATTCTTTGAGATGCGGAATCCATGCGGGCGTGTAAAGTTTTAAGACGAGTGTGTCGGCGTAACGATCGATGATCAATCCTGGAAAGCCGTCGTTCTCACCGTGTACGAGGCGATAGCCATTGGTATTTTTTTCTTCCAAAGGTGCGCGCAGACTGGTGGCGCTGACGAGTTTATTTTGAAACCATTCCGCGTTGATGGTGGCCGGCTGGCGTGATTGCAAAATCCGCACGCGGATTGCGGATGCGGGATCATATAAACCAATCGCGAGGAAGCGGCGCTTATCATCGAAGATGACCGCCAGATCACCGGGCGCGCCTTTATGACTTTGCTCGGTGATGGATTGATCGAAGATCCAGGGATGTCCTTGTCGCAAGGCTCGTTCCGCAGGTGAACTAATACGCAGCGCAATTCGTTTGGTTGACGGAAGAGGGAGTTGAGATAGAGAAATGTTGAAATCCATTATTTGAGAGATTATAACGAAAAAGCCGGGCTCAACCGGCATGGAACATTTTTTTTAGGACTTACGCAAGAAGGCTTGCGCGATGCTCCCTCACCCTAACCCTCTCCCGTTGGAGAGGGGACTCCCTTCCCCTTCGGGGGAAGGGTTGGGGATGAGAGAGCATTTTGTGTAAATCCTGCTTTTAATAGAAGGGCTGGGGTGGCGATCTGTTCCTGATACAGATAAAGTCTTGTGTAAAGCAAATCATGAAAGCGAATAATGAGCGCGAACTCAATGTAACTATCGGTTAAATCAAAGTTGTCGTAAAATATTATCTTGTTTGTAAAATCACAAAGGAGGTTTCCCCGCAAATATTTAATTGTTTTCCATCGATTTTTGCTTTCACACAATTCGTTAAATTCTATTTGATGGAGGATCTACATGAAATCGCTAAAAATAAGTTGGATCGTTTTGTCGATGCTGGTAGTCGCCAGCCTGCTCATCACAGCTTGCGGCGCGCCTGCGACAGCCAAATCTCCCGCTGCAACTGAAGCGCCTGCCGTTACCGAAGCGCCTGCCGCTACTGAAGCACCCGCTGCTACCGAGGCTCCTGCAGCGACATCCGCGCCTGTTGCGACGACCGGAAATTTGGTCATGCTGGATTGGTCTGGCTATGAACTTCCAGAATTTTGGAAACAATTTGCCACTCAATATCCCGATGTCAAAGTGGATTATAGTTTTTTGGCTGAGAGCGCCGAAGCCTACGCCAAGATTCAGAGCGGCTTTGAAGCAGACCTCGTGCATCCGTGCAGCAACTATTGGAAGATCATGGTTGATGAAAACCTTGTCCAGCCGATCGACACGAGTAAACTCTCGCATTGGAAGGATGTAAATCCCGACCTCGCCAAGCAAGGTGAATTTAACGGAAAGCAATATTGGGCGCCATGGGATTGGGGATTTGAGTCCATATTGGTGCGCAAAGATCTTGTGAAAACAGTTCCCACCTCGTGGGCGGATTTGTGGAATCCCGAATATAAAGGTCATATCGCGTTGTATGACTCAGGCGAATCCGCGCATGTGATCACTGCGCTCGCGCTCGGTTTGGATCCGTGGAATACAACTCCCGAACAGGATGATCAGATCAAGCAGAAATTACTCGAGCTGATGCCGAATGTCTTGACGATTTGGAGCAGCCAATCGGATCTCGATCAACTGATCGCTTCGGGTGATGTGTGGGTTGCCGCCAGCGCGTGGAATGCTTCTTATATCAAATTGCTCGGCGACGGCGTGGATGTTACCTACATCGACCCGACAGAAGGCCGCGCCGGATATTTGTGCGGTTTCGCCATCCCGACCAATTCCAAAAATTATGATCTCGCGCTCGCGATGATTGATGCATATCTCGCGCCGGATTCGCAGGCATATCTTGCAAATGAGTATGGCTATGGCATCGTGAATAATGCCGCTTTGTCACTGGTCGATCCGAAAAAAGCGGAGCAGTTATCGCTCAACGATCAGAATGTGATCTCGCGCACGATCTTCTACAAATCCATCAACGCCGACCAGCGCCAGTCGTGGACGGATATGTGGTCTGAAGTAAAAACCTCCAATTAAAGTTTAACCATTTTTACAACAGGGTCTCTCTGAATTTTCAGGGAGACCCTGAAAGGTTTCTAAATGGAAAATCGCAGCCGCTTCACCACTTTGATCATGCCTCCGGCAATATATTTGTTTTTGCTTTTTCTGTTGCCGCTGGGTGTTATGCTGGTATTTAGTTTTCGCGCCGGCACCACCGGCGCAGCACATAATATTTTTACTTTGAATAATTACCGGGCGTTTTTGGAAAACAGTTCCTTTCAGCGCTTGTTGTGGCGCTCGGCGGGGATTTCATTTACGATCTCGATTATTTCCATTATTCTGGCTTATCCAATTGCATATTATCTTGCCTTCCGCGCGGGCGTGAACAAATCAATTTTGATGACGCTCATCATTGTCCCCACTTGGACGAGTTACCTGCTGCGCATCTTCGCCTGGAAATTAATGCTCGGCTCCACAGGTGTGCTCAACAGCATTTTGCTTTCAACGGGAATCATCGAGCAGGCCTCGCCTATTTTGATCTACTCGCGCACCGCCGTAGTGGTCACGTTGATTTATGTCTGGGTGCCATTCGTGATGCTGCCCATATTCTCTTCGCTCGAGCGGATTGATCGCAACCTGCTGGAAGCCGCCGCGGATTTGGGCTGCGCTTCGTGGGAATCCTTTTTGCGGGTGACGCTGCCGCTCAGCATGCCGGGAGTCGTCGCGGGGTTTTTCTTCGCCTTCATCCCCACGCTGGGAGAATTTGTCACACCGCTTTTGGTGGGCGGCGCGCAAGGCTCCATGTATGGCAATCTCATTCAGGATCAATTCATGCGCGCACTCAATTGGCCGATGGGCTCGGTGATGAGTCTTGCGATGCTGGCGGTTGTGTTCATCTTGATGTTTCTGCTAACCCGCCTCGGTCCGCTCTCTGAATTATTGGAATTGTAAAATGTCAAAGATCAAACTACCCTCTATCGGCGCAATTTACATATTCCTGATATGCGCGGTTTTATACGCGCCCATTATTTTATTGATCATCTTTTCATTCAACAACGGCACCTCCCTTGTTTTTCCGCTCAAAGGTTTCACCTTGCAGTGGTATCAAAAACTTGGCGAAAACGCTGAGATGTTAAGCGCAGTACAAAACAGTTTTCTCATCGGGTTTGGCTCCTCGCTGCTCGCGACCATTCTTGGCACGATGGGCGCGATTGCGATTGCGCGTTTCAACCTGCCCGGGCGCGGATTATTTTTGGCTGTCTCCACCATGCCATTGGTTATCCCGTATGTGATCCTCGGCGTATCACTGCTGATCCTTTTCAAAGAAGTTGGCATTCCGCTCTCCGCGTTTTCTGCGGGACTTGCGCACGTCATCATCAGCATTCCCTACGCCATGCTGATCGTTTCGTCGCGGCTGGTCGGCTTCCCCAACAACCTCGAAGAAGCCGCGATGGATTTAGGCGCGTCCTACTGGGAAGCATTGCTGCGCGTGACGCTTCCCATCATTTCACCGGCATTGCTGGCCGCATTTTTACTTTGCTTCACCATGTCGTTCGATGAATTTGCGATCGCTTCTTTTTTGGTCGGCACCGATACCACGCTGCCGGTGTATATGTATTCGCAATTACGCTTCCCAACCCGCCTGCCCATGGTGATTGCCATGGCCGCCATTATCATGACGTTGACCATGTCCTCCATGCTGATTAGCGAATGGCTGCGGCGCTCCGGTCAGCCCCCCACGAGGAAATAAAAGCCATGACAGATTTTGCTGTTGAACTTCGCAATGTGACGAAATTTTATTCTTCGGGCAGCCGCGCTAAAGCGGAGGAAGTGAGCGCGGTGCGGAATATGGATCTGGTCATTCCACCCGGAAAATTTTTCACCCTCCTCGGCCCCAGCGGATGCGGGAAAACGACCACGCTGCGACTCATCGCGGGCTTTGAAATTCCCACCAGCGGAGAGGTCTTCATTCAAGGCAAGCCGATGACGAATATCCCGCCCAATAAACGTCCGGTCAATACGGTCTTCCAAAATTATGCCTTGTTCCCGCACATGACTGTTCTGCGCAATGTCGCATTTGGGCTGGCAATCAAACGTAAACCAAAAGAGGAACAGGATCGCCTCGCGAAAGAAGCACTGGCGCTGGTGCAACTCTCCGAGATGAGCGACCGTATGCCATCGCAATTATCAGGCGGACAGCAGCAGCGCGTGGCGCTGGCGCGTGCGTTGGTTAACAAGCCATCCGTTTTGTTGTTGGATGAACCTCTCGGCGCGCTTGATCTAAAACTTCGCAAGGCAATGCAAATCGAGTTGAAACATATTCAGGAACAGGTCGGCATCACCTTTGTATATGTCACCCACGATCAGGAAGAAGCCCTGACCATGTCTGATGAAATTGCCGTGATGAACAAGGGCATCATTCAACAACTTGGCGACCCGCATACGTTATACACAAAACCTGTCAATCAATTTGTGGCTGCCTTCATTGGCGAAAGTAATTTTATTAATACAGTTGTGCAAAGTGTTGAAAATAATCTTGCGCTTGTGACAGTCGGCAATGAGACTATCGGCGCAACCAATGGACATGAGAAATTACATCCGGGCAGCGGATCAATTGTCACGGTCCGCCCGGAGAAGATAAAACTTAGTTTGCCGGATTCTGCGCCGCAGCACGCCCTTTCCGGAAAAATCACGGGGCTGGTTTATATCGGCACAGACACGCGTTATCAGGTAACTTTAGCGGACGGGCAAAATGTGATTGTCCGCGCCCAGAACAGTTCCGGCATTCCTACAAGCGAATTTTCAAACGGTGAAGTTGTCAAAATTTATTGGTCTCCCGAAGATGCGCGCATCCTGAACGACTGAGGTATTTTATATGACTTGGAAAACATTAAACACAGACGGTACCGGCGGCATAAATTTAACGCGGCTCTCGGATAGTCAATTTGAAAAGATCCACGCTGCCAGCCTTGAGATTTTGGAACGCATCGGCGTCAAGGTCGACTTTAAAGACGCGCTGGACTTATTGAAAAAAGGCGGCGCGCAAGTTGATGGAAATCTTGTGCGCATTTCCCCCAAGATGGTCGAATCCGCGCTGGCTTCTGCGCCAAAGACAGTAACGCTGCATGATCGCTTCGGCAACCCGGTCATGCCATTGGAAGGCAACCGCTGCTTCTTTGGTCCCGGCTCGGATTGTTTGAACATGATCGATCACCGCACCAATGAACGCCGCAAACCGCTATTGAAGGATGTCGCCGAAGGCATCCGCTTGTGCGATGCGCTGCCCAACATTGATTTTTTGATGTCGTTATTATTACCATCGGATGTGGAAGCAACCCTCGCGGACACATATCAGATGGAAACGATGCTCTCAAATTCCACCAAGCCCATTGTGTATATTTCATACGAATCGCAAGGACTGATCAACGCCGTTGAAATGGCGGAAGCCGTAGTTGGCGGCGTGGAACAATTACGTCAGAAGCCGATCCTCACTTGTTACATCAATGTCGTTTCCGGTTCTGTGCATAACGAACATAGTCTGCGAAAATTACTTTATCTTTCCGGTAAAGGCTTGCCCTCGCTGTATATTCCCGGCTCGAATGCTGGTGTCACCAGCCCGATGACTCAACCCGGCGCAGTCGCGCTGGATATGGCGGGCGGGCTGATCGGCTTGGTGATGGCGCAATTGAATCGTGAAGGTGCGCCGTATATTATGTCCGCGATGGATCCCGCCGCGCTAGATATGAAAACCATGGTCTCGCCATATGGATATCCTGAGCGCGGATTAATCCGCTCGATGGCGCAGCGTTACGGCTTGCCGACTCTCGCACTGGCCGGAGGATCGGATTCAAAATTAGTGGATCAACAAGCCGCCGCCGAAGCCGCTTTAACCATCTTCGCGGATGTGCTCATGGGCGGCAATATTATTCACGATCTCGGCTATCTCGAATCGGGGCTGACGTATTCATTTGCGCAGCTCGCGATCTGCGATCAGATCGTTAACTGGATCAAAGGATTTTTCCGCGAAGTCGAAATTAACGACGAGACGCTGGCACTGGATGTTATTGAGCAGACCGGCCCCGGCGGCATGTATCTCAAATCCAAACATACAAAAAATCATTTTAGAGAAATCTGGAACCCCGATCTTTTTGAGCGCGGCATCTATTCCGAGTGGGAGAAAAAAGGCTCAAAGACATTGGTGGAGCGCGCATCCGAACGGGTTCAAACGCTGCTCGATACACATCAGCCCCCGCCGCTTCCAGATGACGTAAAGGCGCGCCTGCGTGAGATTGTTCAGCATGCTGGAGGATAAAACTATTTTTATTTTCACGCTGTCACGGATTAACGCGCTTCGCAGGCCGCCTGATAATCTTTTAACTTATCGCGAATCTTCCATTCAATGACCTGCTCGGCATTTAGATTTACTTTCCCTGTAAATTGACTCAACAACGCATAGGGCAAAATTTTTCTGCCGAGATTTCCCATCAACTTTTCAAATGCATTCCGAACTTCAGGCTGTACCCAATAATAACGAACTCGGTCGCTCAGGCTGTATTTGCGCTTGAACGATTGTTCTGCTTCATCACCGCGATAATATTTTTTCCAGTGTTCAGGATGTTTTACCATGACATCATCCAAAACTTGAATCAGGTTTGAGCGCTGGTCTTTTGGAATCAACTCATCTTCAATCATTGCCAGCGCAAAAACCGCTTCGCGAAATGCGAACGTAAGTCCGGGACCTACTTTGAGAATTCCAAAATGATCGCGCACCAAATTTTTCAACGCGCCGCGTGTTTGATAATCAGTGGAGTGCGCTTCGTAGATCATCGGCTGGCTTTCAACAAATCGCGATAGTTCTTTGGCTTCATCGGATTTATATGGGAGCGCAAAGTCATCCCCAAATTCAACGCCCGGCTGAACAACGACCGCGATGACTCGCTCCCACGCAGATTGCAGCCCCTCCCGATAAAACGCTTCACGCGTGACCTCGATAGTCTGGCGCGCATCTTCAACCTTCGTCACGCTGACGCCTTCCTCGTGCTCGTGCGCGCCGCCCGGGATGGGAACTTCCGTGCCGACCACGTATCGTAGTGTAAGGGCGGAGCAATGCTCCGCCCCAACGGATTCCTCAGCCGCTTTCGCAAGACGCGCCGCTCGTTTCGCAGAGATTTCCACATCCAATGCGCCATTGCCGTCATCAGCGAGTTTCATACTGCAATCGAGATGGATTTTTGTAAACCCGGCACGCACATACGCGCGGATCATCTCTTCCGATTTTAGCAGCGCAGATTCTGTCGTTTCATTTTGCCAGACATTGGGGCCGAGATGATCCCCGCCCAGGATAATATTTTCAAACGGGAAATTATTCTCCGCCGCAATTCCGCGCACATAGCGGATAAAATCCGCGGGCGTCATGCCTGTGTATCCGCCAAATTGATTGACCTGATTGCAGGTGGCTTCCACAAGTAAAACCCCAATGGTTTCCTGCATGGCAGTCTTCAATACCCA
The DNA here is from genome assembly GCA_009885525.1 of Anaerolineaceae bacterium. GTDB lineage: Bacteria > Chloroflexota > Anaerolineae > Anaerolineales > Villigracilaceae > Villigracilis. Next base: position 9,803 of record VFKN01000161.1, read on the forward strand.
GGGATGCGCCGAACAAATCGAAGCGATCCCTTTTGCTTCTCCACGTTTTTGAGCATGGACAATTCGGTCAAGGTACATATTTCAGCGCCTCTTCCAGCGTGGGCTGACCATCCGTGCCGCCCGCTTTTTGTGTGGATAGCGCTCCGCACACGCAAGCCAGCCTCAGGGATTTTTCCAGCGGCCAGTTGTTAAGATAACCATAAATAAATCCTGCATCAAATGAATCGCCTGCGCCAACTGTATCCTTCACATTTATGGGGATTGAAGGGACTCTGACCACCATTTTTTCACGGACGCCAAGTGCGCCCTCTGCCCCGATTTTGATCGCCAACGCTTCAACCTTTCCCCCGAGTTTGTTCGCTGCTTCGTCAATATTCGCCGCACCCGAAAGTGACCTTGCTTCCTTTTCGTTCGGCAAAAAAATATTCGTGACCGAAAGCAATTCATCGAAGCCAATCCATTTTTCAGATGGATCATAATTCGTATCCAGCGAAGTGGTGAGTCCCAGCGAATGTGCGCGCTGAAATAGCGCGGGCAAATCAGGCTGGAGTTTCGTTTGTAGAAAATATGATGCAACATGCAGATGCCGCGCCTTGCGCAGCAAACTATCCGGGATGTCGGAATCTTGCAGGTCGCTGATCAGCCCGAGGTGAGTCAGAATCGCGCGGTCTTCATCCTGATTGAGAATCACACTCAGTCCAGTTTGTCCACCTGCGCGGATGATTACGCTGCTTACATCCACATTTCTTTTTTGCATTTCATCCAGCATGAAGCGACCAAAGACATCATCACCGCACACGCCGATGAACGCAACGCGCAAGCCCAGCCGCGCCGCGCCGCAAGCAAAGATCGCGGAGGATGAACCGATGGCGAGTGTTGCGCTATCCACCAGTTTTTCAACCTGATTGAATTCGGGCTTTACATCGCCAGTTAAAATTAAATCGGGGTTGATTTCACCCGCAACAAGGAGGTCAAAAGATTTTTCAGGAACCATGTCAGGTTAATAGTTTTTGTGCCAATCAAACGGCGCATCGGCTGCATAGAAATCGGTGTAAGGTTTGGCAAGCGCGTGACATAAGGAGGTAAGCCGCGAGATGCGCGGGCGCGCGGTGGTACGCAGGAATTTAATGCGCTCGTCGCCATCCATCATCACGGCTTCTTTCCACACGGCGCGGCCCACGGCGATTCCGCTTGCGCCCGCGTTACATGCGACAGTGACTTGCTTTAAGAAAGTTTCGTATTCCACCGCAGCGGAGAGGAGAATCCACGGCGTAATGGATGCGGCTGAAATTTCCTTGCAGGCTTCCATCCATTTGGATTCATCCATGTCATTCACGCCTGTGCTGAGCAGAGTCGAAGCATCAAGCGGGAATTCGGCTTTGAGAATATCCACGTTGAGCGGCGTTAATCGTTTTGCGCTTTCCACGACTACATATTTTTTTTCTTCTGACGAAAGTTTTTTGTTTTCATCAAGTGAATATGAAAGCGGCTCAAGCATAAGAACCAGATCGTGCTTTGTGCAATCTTCCGCGATCTTAGATGTGAAATCTTCGGTCTCTTTTGCGGTGGGAGAATCGGGGTGGTAATAGATCAGCAACTTGATGGCGCTTGCACCCATGCGCTTGGCTTTCTCCACGCTCCAGCCGGGAATGATCTGCGCGCGGCGCGCGGTTGCATCGCCTGTGTAGCCAGTCGATTCGAGCGCGACGACCAATCCAACATTGTTGGGAATGCTGCGTGCGGCGATGGCTTGCGCGGCGGATACTTCCGGGTCGAGTAAAACAGCGGTGGCGCGGGATGCGAGCGTGGAGGTCACATCCAGTTTGAAGCGCGAGAGTTCTTCATCGCTGGCGAGTGCGGGATTTGCCTTGCGTAAATTTTGGCGATGATCCAATGCCAGCGCGGTGAATGTTCCGCGTTGGGATGAGATTTGTTGAAGTCCGCGTAGTTTTCCGATTGAAATAGGTTTCATTTATAGATTGCTCCTGTGTCTAAAAAATCGTCGTATAATGTTTCATAATGGCAAAGTTAAAGAAAATTCTTGAAAAAGTTCTGGCAGGTTCAAGAAACATTGCGTTCAATGATTTTGTCCTGCTTGTTGAAGGATACGGCTTTCATCTATCACGAGTGGGCGGAAGTCATCATATCTTTGTTCATCCAAAAGTAAGGGAATTGGTTAATTTGCAAAATGTCAAAGGGCAAGTCAAGCCGTATCAAATAAAACAATTCATGGAATTAGTTGAACGATACAACTTGCGAATTGAGGAGTAAGGTTCATGAAAGATTATCACATCAACATTTTTTACAGTGAAGAGGACGAAGGATATATTGCCGATATTCCTGACCTGGCGCATTGCTCCGCGTTTGGCGAATCGCCTGAAGTGGCATTGGAGCAGGCATTGATCGCTAAAAAAGTCTGGCTGGAAGCCGCGAAGAAGGAAGGCAAAGCCATTCCAAAACCGAGATATCGCCCTGCTATTTATCAAGTAGCAGCTTTGGCAAATTAGATTGTACGCCCCGTTTATTAAACGGGGCGTTTTATTTTCTATACCTTATGTGTTTTAAACTGCGGCAGATAATCTTTGTGCTGCTCGAACATTTCGTTTGTCATTTCGCGAATCTCGGCGAGCGATAAAACAGCGGAAGTGAGCGGATCGTGAGCAATGGCGCGATAGATCATGGTCGGGTCGCCTGCGATGGAGGCTGTGATCGCCATCTCTTCGATGCCGCTGGAGAGCTGCGTGAGCAGCGCACATTCGGCAGGCAGCGCGCCAACGTGAATGGGATGGAAGCCAGCCCTATCCACAACGACGGGGACTTCAACACACGCGCCTTGCGGCAGGTTGGTGATGAGCTGTGTATTGCGGACATTGCCGTTGAACTTGAACATCTCGCCGCCTTTGAGCGCGTTGATGATATATGCGGCGTATTCATGCTCGCGCTGCAAGTCCTCAGGCGTGAGCGGTTGAGCAAGCCGTTCCTTCACTTGATCTTTCCACGTCGCTTCATTGTGTTGATACTCTTTAAGGATGTAGGCATACTCGCCGGGATTCCAGCCCGTGCCGTCCTTGCAATATTTTTCGATCAAGTCGGGGCGCTTGCGAAACCACGGATTATATTCAGAATTATGTCCGCTTGATTCGGTGACGAATTTTCCAAGCGCAAGATACATCTCATTGCGGACCTGCTCGTGGTTATAGATTTGCGGATTCTCTGTGACGGCTTTATAAATGAGCGGGTACGCGTCCTTGCCGTTCCATTTATATTCAAGATACCAGGCTTGATGATTAATGCCCGCGCACAAATAATCAATTTCGTTGAACGGCGCGCCGATCCATTCGGCAAGCATCATGGCTGTGCCTTGCACCGAATGACATAAGCCGGTGACCGTAATAAAAGATTGCCTCTGGATCGCGGCGCACAACATCGCCATTGGATTGGTGTAATTCAGCAGCACCGCGTTGGGGCAATATTTTTCCATGTCGCGGACGATATCCATCATCGGGTTGATCGTGCGCAGAAAGCGGAAAATTCCCGAGGGTCCGCGCGTGTCGCCCACGTTAATATCCACGCCATATTTTTTCGGAATCTCGATGTCGTGCCGCCAGACATCGGTCGAGCCCGCGAGAATCGTGGTGAGGACAACATCCGCGCCTTTGAGTGCTTCGGCGCGGTCGAGAGTCGCCTCCACTTTCGCGGGGCGTTTGCCTGCCTCGATTAATTTTTCGATTCCCTTTTTTGCCCACTCAAGCCGTTCGGGATGAATGTCCATTAATGAAATGGTCGCGTCTTCCAAAAGCGGGAAGGTGAGAATGTCGCGCACAAGTTCGGAGGTGAAGCCGAGGCTGCCCGCGCCGATGAATGCAATTTTTGTCATATAGTCTCCTTATTTGAATATTATATTTGAGTCCACTGCCAAAACCAATTAAACACAAAGGCACAAAGGGATACAAAGGAAAAGCCTTTTCATTAATTAAAACCTTCGTGTACTTTGTGTCCTTCGTGTTTAAAAACCTTTTTGCAGTAGAGTCATATTTTGTTTACCAAGGTAGTCCGCATAAATCTATTTCGCCTGCGAACCAACCTTGTTCCGCGAGCGGCAGGATCATCACGGATGTTTTCAATGAACGACGCTGACCGTCTTGAGTAAAAAATATTTCATCCGCGAGATGTTTCCAGCCATTACGCCCATAAAAAGAACGGCGTTCATCCGCGCAAATCAATAAGCCGAAAGATGCTTTCATCTTTTCGCGCATAAACTTTTCTGCAGATTGTAATAGTGTGGAAGCGAATCCGCGTTTTTGCCAGTTAGGATGTGTTCCCACGCCGCCAATGCCGACCACCCAAACCGGTTTTCCGCCAACGAGGAGTTCGCGTCTGAGCAATCCCAACAATGTAACGAGTTCGCCATCCATGTAGCCAAGCGCCATGTATTCGATGTGTGATGACCAGTCAATGCTGTTGAATTCGGGATCGTCATGCTGTTCATCAGCAAAGGCGAGGTGGTCGAGTTGGTCAATTTTCTTATCCAACTCGGCTGGGATATTGTCTGTGGAAATGATTTCGATCTGGAGTGTGTTCATCGCTTCACGCCGCTTAATGCAATGCCTTCGATGAATTGCTTCTGCGCGATGAAGAAAATGATCAGCAGCGGCACAATGGACAGGAACGCGCCTGCCATCAACACGGTGAATTTTCCGCCCGCTTGCAGTTGCTGTTGGAAGAAAGCCAGTCCAACCGTAAGCGTTGTTTTTTGCATATCAGTTGGCAGGTAAACCAGCGGATGCAGCAAATCATTCCACGCGTCTTTGAAGACGAATATCGAAAGCGCGGCGACTGCCGGTTTGGCGAGCGGCATATAGACGCGCCAGAAAATATCGAAGAGCGAAGCGCCATCCATGCGGGCGGCATCGACGAGGTCGCGCGGGATGGTTAGGAAATATTGGCGCAGCAGAAAAGTTCCGAAGGCTCCGCCCCAAAACGCGGGGAGAATTAGCGGCCACTGCGTCCCGATCAGCCCGAGATATTTGAAGATGATGAAATTGGGGATGAGGGAAACCTGCGGGGGAATCATCAGCGTAGCGACAAGCAGTGCGAAGAGAAAATCGCGTCCTTTGAATTTTACGATAGCAAAAACAAAAGCCGCCATCGCGCAGGTAAGGACTTGACCAACGACCGCTAAAATGGAAAGTTTGAAACTATTGTAGGTGAGATAGAGAAACGCGTTGTTGGGCAGGTCTTCAAAAAGATCGAAATAATTTTGAAAAGTAATCGGGCTGGGAATGATGCTGCGGGAGAACTGCTCGGCAGGCAGGCGCAGCGATACCGAGATCATCCAAATAAAAGGGATGATCATGGTCAGCGCGCCAATCATTAGAAATGCGTAGGCTGTGATATCAAGAATAGTTTTATAAAATGATCTCGACATAGTCCGCTCCTATTCGTACACCACGTAATTACGTTCCCACCAGAACATGATCGCCATGAAGACCGCGACCAGCAGCGCCAGTTGAATGGCTTGCGCGCTGGCATCTCCCATGCGGAAGAAATGAAACGCGTTTCGATAAATCGAATACACAGCAACGGGCACGCTGCTATCGCCTTGTCCGCGCCGCGTTAACATATATATGTAATCATAGGCTTGAAAGGCGTTGATGGCAGACATCAAGGTCTGAAAGAAAATGCTCGGTGTGACCAGCGGCAGTGTGATCCTGAAGAATTGCTGAAAATCATTTGCGCCATCCAATGACGAGGCTTCATAATAATCGCGCGGAATGGCGGTCAGTCCCGCCAAAAAGATGATCATGCCTTCACCGATCGCGCCCCAAATGTTGACGATCACCACCGACATCATGGCGTTATTGGTACACAACCAGCAGATCGGCGCAAAGCCCAAAGTTTCCAGCATAAAGTTAAGGATGCCGGTTTCTTTGCCGTAGATCATATTCCACACCAACGCGGTGGCAACAGCGGATGTGACCGTTGGGAGAAAATAGATCGTCCTGAAAATTCCCACGCCGCGAATTTTTCGGTTGAGCAAAACCGCGAGCAACAATGAAATAATCACCACGCCGGGCACATAAAGCGCGGAAAATTTCAGCGTGTTCATGAACGCTTCGATGTAATTCTTGTTTTCAAACAGCGCGGCGTAATTCTCCGTCCCTGCCCATGTCGGCGGATTGATTAGATCCCAATCGAAAAAACTTAATCCAAGCGTGGCTAACAGCGAGCCGATTGTGCCAAACGCCAAACCGATAATGGTCGGCACAAGCATCAGCCAGAGCCATAATTTTTCGCGCCCAAGCGGTTTGAGACCATAATCCATATGCGCTCCCGCCCTCATCCCCAACCCTTCCCCCGACGGGGAAGGGAGTTCCCCTCTCCTTCGGGAGAGGGGTTAGGGGTGAGGGAAATTTTACTTATTCGCCGCCAATACTTTATCCGCAGCCGCGATCAATTCATCGAGTGTCGCGTTCAATTCTGCTTCGCCGTCAAAGACGGGAATCAATCCATCGCCGACAATGCCCGCCCATTCTTCGTATCCTTTGAAGACAGGCTTCGTGCGCGCAAATGCAATTGAGTCAAGGAAGACTTGCTGATTCAATGTGCCGAGCTGTTTGAGGTACGCATCGCTCTCAGCCACAGATTTGAGCACAGGAATGGCAAAACCTAATTCAGCGAGACGTTTCTGTCCCGCTTCACTCAAGGCAAATTTGATGAACTCAAATGCCGCATCCGCATTTTTGGAATCTTTTGAGATCACAAACCCCGCGCTGTTCACGCTGGTCGCCTGTCCCGCCGGACCTTTCGGCATGGGCGCAACATCGAAATTAATCTTTGCTCCAACGTATCCCGGCACCGCCCAGTGACCGATAGAGGTCATCGCCGCCATGTTGGATTGGAACAGATCAAAACCGAATTCGCCGGATGTGGTCGGTGTTGGCATGACACCTTCTTTATAAAGGCTGTCAATGAACTTCCACGCATCGCGCGCGCCGCCTTCGCCGATCAATGTTTTCGTGTGGTCGCTGCTGATAATGTCGCCGCCGTAAGACCAGATCGCTTCACTCCACAGCAATTCCATATCCCACGTATCCGACCAGATTCCATATTGATCGATCTTGCCATCTTTGTCTTTATCAATCGTTAACTTTTTTGCAGCGGCAAGCAAATCATCGTATGTCCAATCGCCAGTGGGATAACTCACGCCTGCGGCGTCAAACATATCTTTGTTGTAGAACAACACAATCGTTTGGAAATCGCGCGGCATACCGTAATACCCATCCGCTGTTTTGTAGGCGGTCAATGTCTGCGGATAGAAGCCGTCCAAAAATCCGGGGTTCGCGTCGATGTAGGGTTGAAGATTCAACAGCGCGCCGCGGCTCTGCCAATCCAAAAAGAGCGGCGCGTCCATCGCGAACACATCCGGCGGAGTGCCGCCTGCGATCAACGTGTTCAACTTCGTCCAATACGAATCCCAATCCGAGACATCCACTTTCACAGTGATGTTCGGGTTGGCTTTATGGAAATCATCCACGACCGCCTGCCACACTGTCAATTCCTCAGGCGCGCCCCACATCGTAAACGTAATTTCCACAGATCCCTGCGCCGCGGGTTTGCTTCCACACGCGGCGAGCATCAATGATGCAATCACAAGCAGCACAAACAATTTACTTTTCATTTCAACACTCCTTTTACAAATCGAGTTTGACCACAGCCGTCAAATTTGTTGGACGGTCGGGATTAAGACCTTTTGCCAGCGAGCGATAATATGCCATCAATTGCAGCGCGGGCAGATATAAGACTGCGCGCATCTGCTCCGGGATTTGACTATGGAATGAAACATCCACATCCGACATTGTCCCCGTAGGGGATTCAGACAACGCGACGATTCTGCCCCCGAGTTTTTTCATTTCTTCCAGCACAGTTTTTTCGTGTCTCGAATTTGATTCGGAAACCATCCCGACCACGACTGCATTTTCATTCACCATACTCATCGGTCCGTGACGGAATTCCATAAAGTGGAACGGCTCGCTATGAGTCAGTGTCATCTCTTTCATTTTGAGATTCACTTCACACGCCAACCCGTAGCGAATTCCGCTGCCGAGAAAATAAAATCTGTCGAAGTTCAAATTCTCGCCAATCTCTTTCGCAAACGACTCATATTTACCAATTACCGAATTACCAATCTCCGACAATTGATTCATCGCATCCACTAAATCATCGCGCCCCGCCATGCGCGCGGATAAGATTGTGGCTGCCACAAACATCGAGGCGAAGGAACGAGTCTGCGCAACGGATTCCTCCTGACCTTTGGGAATGAGAATATTCACATCGGCATATGTTGAAAGCACTTCGTCATAATTGCTGATAACAACTACATCTCCGCGTTTTTCCTTTTTGAATTTTTCAACCGCTTTCACAGTCTCGGTCGTTGTGCCGGAGCGGCTGACGGCGACAAGCAAAGTTTTTTGGTTGGTCAAAATAATTTGCGGGTTGAGCAGCAACTCTCCGCCGGGAATTGCGCGCGCGGCGCGACCAGTCAACTCTTGATACAAAGCAGAAGCAGCCAGCGAAAGATAATATGTCGAGCCGCAGCCTGTGAAGATGACCTGCTCATATTTTTCCGCGCTGGGTAAATCTGCGGCGCGTGCAGCAGTGAGCGCTTCTTCCCATGCGTCGGGCTGGGAAATAATTTCGTTGTATGTAAATTGTCCGGGGGGTGTCATAAGTTCTCCAACTTCAAAAGTTTTACTGAATTTTTGTAATAGATTTTTTCAAGCACATCATCGGGCAGATACATTCCGTATGCATACCAGCGCCCCTGACTCGGCACTTCGGATGTGCTGTAACTGAAATATTCATCGTCCGTTTCGAGGAAGCGGTAATATAAACGATACGCGTCGAGATTGGGACTTGCATCCGTGCCGAACAGAATACGATCCTGATATTGAATAAAAAATTTCCGCGCTGCGTACGGCTGTCTGCCAAGTTCGCCTAATCGCGCAGAAAAATCAATATGATAATTAGGGCAGGCGTCCAGCATGTTTCCCACCCAGCCGAGATTTTCTCCATAGCAGCCAACATGCGCGCCGATAAAAGTTGTATTCGCGTGTCGTTTCACGAGATTGAAAAAGCCATTCATAATTTCCATGAACGGCGGGAATGGCGGACTCGTAAAAGCCCAATCGGGGTTTGCGCCGATCTCTTCCCAGCGTTCGTTGGTTTCGTCAATTGGGTCAAAGAACGCAACCGGATCAGCGACATGAATCATCACCGGAAATCCCAACTCGCCAGCCGCTTCCCAAATGGGAGAGAGGCGCGCGTCATCCACTTTGACCAGTGCCCCTGCGTCATCTTTGACATGCAGCCCGAATGGTTTCCAAATTTTGAGTCCTTGTGCGCCCGCGTCTTTCTGAACTTTGAGTCTACCAGCTGCCCAATCGGGAAATTTATTCCCCATGCTTTCCCACTTCGACCAATCCACGCCGCCGAAGATTTGAAAACGATCCGGCGCTTTGGCTTTGAAATAATCAAGATGACGATAAAGAATATCTTCGCCCCAGCCGCCGTCCAGATCAACATAATGAACAACGCCCACTTCATCCAGCAGGTCGATTAATTCATTTAGCGGTTTATTATCCCAGCCGCCGCCGAATGGTTCAGCAAGATGATCGTGCGCATCAATGACTTGAAATTTTGGTTTATTGACCAAAGTCGTTTTGGTCACAAGTTTGGATTTTGGGCGAAAATTTTCAAGCAGCATATTCCTCCATCAGACTATAACTACTTTGATGTTTTGCTTCTTTAACGATTGAATGAATTTTTTGTCGGCCTTTGAGTCCGTTACAAAAGTATTCATGCAGTTGAGCGGAGCCAGCAGCGCAGTGGACACGCGATTCACCTTCGAGTGATCCGCAACAATGATGACCTCGCGCCCGATTTTTAAAATGGCGCGGTCAGTCAGGGTTTCCTGCAAATAATCATTTGTCAGCCCATGCGCAAGACTCAACCCGCGTGTGCCCATGATGACCTTGTCCACGCGGATCTCGGTCAATGCCTGCTCGGTGATATGACCGATGAAAGAGAGTTCGCTTTCGCGCAGCATCCCGCCTAAAGAAATGACCGCGATCCCTTTTGCGCCTGCCAGCATATTTAACACAGGCAAGGAATTGGTAATCACGGTCAGTTTTTTTCGGTTGCGCAAGTTACGCGCCGCTTCAAGCACGGTCGTGCCGGAACCAAGAAACACTGTCTCTTGATCGGAGACAAGTTCCGCGGCTGCACGGCCGATGCGAGTTTTTTCATCCGGTTGTTCTGATTCACGCTCGAGGATTGGCAATTCGGGCGGAGCCTGCTCCACTGCGATGACGCCGCCATGTACGCGCCGCGCCTTGCCCTGTGAAGCAAGCGACTCCAGATCGCGCCGCGCAGTGGCTTCGCTGATCGTGAACTGCGCCACGATTTCGGTCACACTTAATCGTCCCTGCCTGGCAAGCAGGGAAAGGATCTGTTTCTGTCTTTCAGGGGTGGGGGTAAAATCGCTCATAATCACTCACAAATCAGTCACAAGTAATCATAGCACTTTTTTAGAAAATTTCAAGGGGTAATTTTGCAGCCCTTTCCTTCAATAGCACTCGCCGCCCACCCGGGATAAAACAAGAGGGTCACTCTTGAAGCGTGCCCCTCTTGTTTTTAATTCTAAGCACATTTGCCAGCATCAATCTCCACCGCAAACGCGACCAGGTTTTGATCGCGCCATTTGCCTCCGCGTGAGTTGGAGGGAAAGGTGCAAACAGGCTGCGCGAGAAAAGATCGGTTAATTGATCGATCTCGTTGTGTGAAGGCCGAAGCCATTTTTGCAAACGGGATGGTAATTGCTCAAGCCAAATAGAAACAAAAGCAGAGCGAGATGTAACCACAATATTGTTTTCTCGCGGCCTGTGTAATCGAGAATCAAAATCAGCAAGACCGTGGATGGAAGCATACCTGCCATAAATCTTTTGTTGCGATAAATTTGCCATCCGGCCCATACTGCGGTATTCTTCCCCATGCATTTTTATCGCGAGGCGTTCGTTTTTAGTCATATGGGCTATGCCTCAGTGTTAGCGGTGGTCATCTTCCTGGTGACTATGGCTGCCACCGGCCTATTATTCTTTTTCGGCCAGCGACTGGTGTACTACGCCAGCGGTGAGTCTTCTAGACAGGAGCAACTCGAACATGGCAAAAACATCCATTCCCAGCGACTCATCCGCCGCACCCGTTTATCGGCGCTTTTGGCCGATCGTTCGTGAATTACTGGCCAAGCTCGGCGTGACCGGCTTGGGGCTGCTGGTGCTGGCAGTTTTCCTGCTGCCACTCGGCTACGTACTTGCTACAGCCTTCAAGCAGGATTCGCAATTAACCACCCCCGGTGCGCCACTCTGGCCGGCCGTGCCGATGACCTACAATTACGAAGGTCAGGATTATCCGCTCTATGACGTGCCCGACATGGGCCAGCTGGCGCTGGTGAAACCCTTCCGCGAAGACAGCGACGTGTTCGACCCCGCCCACCCGGAGAAAGGTGTTTTTAACGTTAAGGGACGCTGGCGTACCTGGCAGGCGGTTTACCGTTTTTCCCCGACCACCGAGAATTTCACCACCGCCTGGAAGCAGGTCAACTTTTTGCGCCTGTTCCGCAACAGTTTACTGCTCGCGGGCATCAGTACCATTGGCACGCTGATCTCATGTATTCTGGTGGCTTATGGCTTTACCCGTTTTGAACTACCGGGCAAGAACATCCTGTTTGTCATTTTGATCTCCACCATTGTTCTACCACCGCAAGCTACAATTGTTCCGCTCTATATTTTGTTCAGCAAGCTGCATTGGACGGGTACCTGGCTGCCGCTGCTGGTGCCGGCATTTTTTGCCAATGCTTACGACACCTTTCTGCTGCGCCAGTATTTCATGAGCATCCCCAAGGAACTGGATGAGGCAGCCATGCTGGATGGCGCCAATCCGCTGCGCACGCTGATATCGATCATCATTCCCCAAGCGATTCCTGCGATCACCGCGGTGGCTATTTTCCACTTCTTCTTCGTGTGGAACCAATATTTTGAACCGCTGGTTTATCTATTGGGCAAAGAGGAACTGTATCCGATCTCCGTGGGTATCGGCGCGTTCGTTACCACATTCGGCAACTATCCGGGTCGTTCAGCGGCCACTGCGACTTTGGCGATGCTGCTCCCGGCAGTGATGTTCTTCCTGGCTCAGCGTCAGTTTATGCAGGGCATCGTGATGACCGGCGTGGAAAAGTAGACCGGGAAACAACGGCAAGGAGAGTGCAATGTTAAAAGTTGCAGTAATTGGCGGCGGATCAACCTATACCCCGGAACTCATCAACGGGTTTCTGGTACGCCTTGATAAATTTCCCATCGACGAACTCTGGCTGATGGACATTGACAAGGAACGCCTCGACATTGTAGGCGGATTTGCCCAACGCATGGTCGCAGCGAAAGGCTCCCCTTTCAAAGTGATACTTACCACGGATCAACGCGCCGCCGTAAAAGACGCGGATTACGTCACCACCCAATTGCGCGTGGGTCACATGGAAGCACGCAAGCGCGACGAATATCTCGGCTTGCGCCACGGCCTGATCGGGCAGGAAACCACAGGCGTCGGCGGCATGGGCAAAGCCTTGCGCACCATTCCAGTCATTCTCAAGATCGCCAGGGATATGCAGGAACTTGCCAAGCCCGGCGCGATGTTGGTTAACTTCACCAATCCCGCGGGGCTGGTCACGCAGGCGTTGAGCCAATACGCATCCGAGACTCCGTCTGTGGGCGTATGCAATGTCCCTATCACAGCCAAGATGAAGATCATCGCAGGCCTCGAAGAATCTACGGGGCAAAAAATTGACGCGGATCGGACAGAGTTAAAAACGCTCGGATTGAATCATCTCTCCTGGCATCGCGGTTTCACCGTGGACGGGGAAGATGTCTGGCCGCAAGTCATTCAGGCATACATTGAAAATTTAAAAAAAGAGGAACATCCCGAATGGGAGCCGCGTACGATAGAAGTTCTGCGAATGATGCCCAATTATTATTTGCAATATTTTTATCACACCGATAAAAAATTAAAAGAACAGGCAAACTGGCCGCCATCGCGCGCTGAAGAAGTGATCGAGGTGGAGAAGGAATTACTGCGCGACTACGCTGACCCAAATCTCAAAGAACCCCCGGCCGGTTTGATGAAACGCGGCGGCGCATATTATTCAACCGTTGCGACGCAATTACTCAACGCGCACTACAACGATCTCGGCGAGACGCACGTGGTCAACATCAAGAACAATGGCGCAGTAAAAGAATGGCCTGCGGAGTGGGTATTGGAAATGCCATCCACAGTTAAGAAGAGCGGCATCACACCCATCGCAACCGACCCGCTGCCTGCATCGTGCTTCGGATTGATCTCTGCGATCAAAGCCTATGAACTGCTGACCGTTGAAGCCGCCGTTCATGGTGACCGCGACGCGGCTTATCAGGCATTGCTTGCGCATCCCATCGGCCCCAAAGCAGATAAGATACAAGAGGTTCTAGATGATATGCTCGAAACCCATCGTGAACACTTACCGCAATTCTTCAAATAAGAACAAAAGAAACACCTATACAATACCTTCGCCAAAAATAGGTGAGTAAAATAGGGCTTATCGAGTAAAGTTGAAGTCTCTCACAACCCAAAATACTCGGAAAAGCCCATGACAGAGATTTTAGCACTTTTACAAAATATTGCGCCTCTTTTAGAAAAAACAACATTTCGCCAATTAAGC